>CBFDCX010000154.1:0-4818 GCA_965603415.1 uncultured bacterium | reverse complement strand
CTTTAGAAAACAGGCTTCCCTGTATTTATCTTGTTGATTCGGGTGGAATTTTCTTACCGTTACAGGTTGGAACATTTCCTGATAAAGAGCATTTTGGCAGGATTTTCTATAATCAAGCTCGGATGTCTGCAGAAAATATTTCTCAGATTTCTGTTGTAGTCGGATTCTGCACTGCTGGTGGAGCATATCAACCTGCAATGAGTGATGAAGTTGTAATTGTAAAAGGTCCTGGGACTATCTATATTGGAGGTCCTCCTTTAGTTAAAGCTGCAACAGGAGAAGTTGTAACAGAAGAGGAACTTGGTGGTGCGGATGTTCATTGCCGAATTTCCGGAGTTGCAGATCATTATGCAGAAAACGATGAACAGGCAATTGAGATCACGCGAAATATTGTAGAAAATATAACTTCTCCCCAAAAACATCCCTTAGAACGATTTCAATCTGAAGAACCCGCTTATGATCCGAAAGAACTTTATGGAATAATTCCGAAAGATCTGAAAAAATCTTTTGATATGAGAGAAGTTATTGCCCGAATTGTTGATGGAAGTGAATTTCATGAGTTCAAAGAACTTTATGGTCAAACATTAGTTTGCGGATTTGCGAGAATTATGGGTTATCCTGTTGGAATTTTGGCAAATAATGGAGTTTTATTTTCTGAATCCTCTCAAAAAGGTGCTCATTTTGTATCATTGTGTTCAGTTCGCAAAATTCCACTTCTATTCCTGCAAAATATTACTGGTTTCATTGTTGGTAAAAGATACGAACATCAAGGAATCGCCAAAGACGGAGCAAAATTAGTTCATGCTGTTGCCAATGCTCAAGTTCCGAAATTCACAATTATCATCGGTGGTTCCTACGGAGCAGGAAACTATGGTATGTGTGGGCGTGCTTATGGTCCCAGACTTTTATGGATGTGGCCAACTTCTAAAATCTGCGTCATGGGAGGAGAACAGGCTGCCGATGTTCTAACAGATGTGAAAGTCAGAGCACTAACCAGGCAAGGTAAAAAACTTTCCAAAGAAGAAATCGAAGAGATCAGGAAACCGATTTTAGAAAAATACAAAAATGAATCGAGTGCCTATTTTTCTACAGCAAGATTATGGGATGATGGTATAATAGATCCATTAGATACACGCAATATTCTTGGATTAGCAATTTCAATGTCGCTCAATACACCCATTCCTGAACATAAGTTTGGTGTTTTCAGAATGTAAAAGTTTAAAAATATTCGAAATTTCTGAAAGGATTTAAAATGAAAAATTGTAAATTTAATACTATCCAACTTAAGATAATAAATAAAATTGCTTTCATAATTTTGAATCGTCCTGAGATTCATAATGCCTTTAATGATACAATGATCTCCGAACTAACTGAAGTTTTTGATCATTTGAAAGATCAGGATGATGTTCGAGTTATAATCTTAACTGGCAAAGGAAAATCATTCTGCGCAGGTGCTGATCTGAAGTGGATGAAGAAAATGAAAGATTTTTCTTATGAAGAAAACCTGGAAGATTCTCTCGCTCTTTCCAAAATGTTCTATAAAATGTATTCAATTAAAAAACCTACAATTTGCCTTGTTAATGGAGTAGCAATCGGAGGAGGAACCGGATTAGTTGCAGTTTGTGATATTGCAATTGCTGCAACTCATGCAAAATTCAGCTTCAGTGAAGTAAAACTTGGGCTTGTTCCAGCTTGCATTTCTCCTTATGTGGTAAAAAAATGTAGTGAAGGTCGCTGTAGAGAATTCTTCCTAACTGGAAAGCGTTTAACTGCAGAAAAAGCCTGTAGAGCAGGACTCATAAATTTTGTTGTCCCATTCGAAGAAATGAATGAATTTGCTGATGGAATTACGAAACAACTGATCACCAGTGGACCGGAAGCGATCGGAATGTGCAAAGATTTGTTAAGTAAAGTTCCAGAAATGGATATAAAAGAAGCGGGTAATTATACTGCCGATGTAATCTCAAAAATGAGAATTTCCAATGAGGGACAAGAAGGAATGAACGCCTTCTTTGAAAAAAGAAAACCGGATTGGACAAATTAAATGTTTAAGAAAATATTAATTGCAAATCGAGGTGAAATAGCGATCAGAGTAGCTCGAGCTTGTAAAGAACTAGGAATTTCTACTGTGGGAATCTATTCTACGATCGATAAGAAATCACTTCATCTTAGGTTTATGGATGAAATCGTATGGATTGGTGATTCTCCGGCAATATTCAGTTATTTGAATATTCAAACTATTCTGGAAGCTGCAAAAAAAACAAAGGCAGAAGCAATTCACCCGGGTTATGGTTTTTTAGCTGAAAATGAAAAATTTGCAAAAGCATGCGAAGATGCTGAAATAACCTTTGTTGGACCTA
Organism: uncultured bacterium; assembly: GCA_965603415.1. Classification (GTDB taxonomy): domain Bacteria; phylum Cloacimonadota; class Cloacimonadia; order Cloacimonadales; family TCS61; genus JACNIV01. Next base: position 2,458 of record CBFDCX010000154.1, on the reverse strand, counting down.
ATTCCAATACTCTGAATCTGGTTGCAGATAAAGTTGCTTCTCGAAACACTGTCAAAAAAGTCAGTGTTCCTATAATTCCCGGAATGCACATGACCAGCACTGATATTTCTATTTTTAAAAAAACAGCAGCAGAAACTGGATACCCAGTCATGATTAAAGCTTCGATGGGTGGTGGTGGAAAGGGAATGCGAGTTGTTTGCGATGAAAAAAATTTAGAGAAAAGTATTGCTATCAGTCAAAGAGAAGCATTAAGTTCATTTGGTGATGATTCTATTTATTTAGAAAAATACATCGAGGAACCGCGTCACATTGAATTTCAAGTTTTAAGAGATAATCATGGAAATTGCGTTCATCTTTTTGAGCGGGAATGCTCCATCCAAAGACGGCATCAGAAGATTATCGAAGAAACTCCATCTCCAGCTTTGAATGATGAATTAAGAATTGAAATGGGAGAAGCAGCAAAAAAAGTTATTGAAGCCTCCGATTATACAACTGCCGGAACTGTTGAATTTCTCCTGGATAAAAATAAAAAATTCTATTTCCTGGAAGTGAATGCCCGAATCCAGGTTGAGCATCCAATCACGGAAATGGTGACTGGAGTTGACCTGGTTAGACAGCAGATATTGATTGCTGCTGGAGAAAAACTTCAACTTTCCCAAGATAAGATCAAGCAGAATGGACACGCCATCGAAACCCGTATTTATGCAGAAGATCCGGATAACAAATTTGTTCCTTCTCCGGGAAAAATTCTATATTTATCTGAACCTCAAGGACCTGGAATTAGAGTGGATTCAGGAATTTTTCAGGGTTGGAATGTTCCTTCTCATTATGACCCAATTCTTTCCAAGCTAATAATCTGGGCAGAAAATCGTGATTTGTGTATTAAAAGAACTACAGAAACTTTGAAAAATTATATAATTTTAGGAATTAAAACCAATATCGGATATCTGAAACGAATCATAAAATCTCCAAGCTTTTACAGAGGAAATTATGACACTCACTTTATTGATGAACATGAAGAAAAACTTCTTCCAAAACAGGAGAAATTAGATATTGCCCTGATAGCCGGAGTGTTAAATAAATCTTTAGGAATAAGCAAAAGAACAAAGGAATATGATTCACAATATTCTCAAAAAACAACCCCCTGGCAGGAACTTGGAAAATGGCAGATATGTGAGAAAAAATGAAATTCATAAACTTAAATAAAATTTACACTGTAGAGCTGGAAAAAGAGAAAAACACTTACCAGATAATCATTGATGATAATAAAAGATACATCATTGAGGATGTGATAACTCAACCAGATGTTATTTCATTTAAATTGAATAATAAAATACAGAATGTTTGCATTATTTCTGATAAAGATAAAACTTATCTTGCAATTGATGGTGAAACTTATACTCTCGAATTTGAAAAAGATATTTCCACAAAATCCAAATACGGAAAACAACAAAAAGGAAATAGTGTTTCATCTCCTATGCCTGGCTTATTAGTCAAAGTCCCGGTTTCAGTGGGTGATCAAGTAAAATCCGGAACTACACTTGCAATAGTTGAAGCAATGAAGATGCAGAATGAACTACCTTCTCCCCGGGATGGAATCGTGAAAAAAATCAATGGAAAAGAGGGAGAACAGGTTGATGCTTTGCAGGTAATTGTAGAGTTAGAACAAAAATTATAAATGGGGGAAAAATGAATTACAAATATCTAATTGTTGAACACAAAGAAAAAATCGGTTACATTAAATTCAACCGACCCGAAGTTCTCAATGCAGTGAATATTGAGACAGTTCTTGAAGTAGAAAAAGCGATGCAAGATTTTAACAATAACAAAGAAATTCTTGTGATAATCATAACAGGGGAAGGAAAAGCATTCGTTGCCGGTTCGGATATTTCCCGATTAGCTCAGATGGATTCACTTAAAGCACGCGAATACAGTCAGATCGGGCAGAAAATTTTAACTTTCTTAGAAAATATGGAAAAACCTGTAATCGCTGCTGTGAACGGTTTTGCTCTTGGTTCAGGATGCGAAATTGCGATGGCTTGCGATATCAGGATTGCTTCTGAAAAAGCAAAATTTGGTCAACCGGAAGTTAAGCTGGGAATTATTCCCGGACATGCCGGTTCGCAAAGACTTCCTAGACTTGTGGGAGTAGGAAAAGCCAAGGAGCTGATTTTCACAGGTGATATCATCGATGCCAATGAAGCAATGAGGATTGGTTTAGTTAATAAAGTAACAACTCCGGAATCCCTGATGGAAGAAGCGGAAAATATAGCTAATAAAATCATTGCTGTTGGACCCACAGCAGTTCGGGTTGCAAAAACAGTAATAAATCGTGGAATAGATACAAATATTACAACTGCAAATTCCTATGAAATGGAAGCCTTCAGTATGCTCTTCTCAACCGACGAAGCAAAAGAAGGAATGAAAGCATTTATGGAAAAAAGAAAACCAGAATGGA
>CBFDCX010000153.1:0-4847 GCA_965603415.1 uncultured bacterium | reverse complement strand
TATGGTTAGTACTAAATTGGCTGTACCTGGTAATGAATCGGTGATTATTAACCCACAGAGAAAGAAGCAATTATTGAATCAAATAGATACTGAATTAAAACCGGTTCTTCGTGATCAGGATCTTACTCTTTTCGATTTTCAATCAGTTTACGATCTTGTTGAGAAGGTTTCAAAAAAGATCAATGATCTTTAATTGTTTCACTTCCCATCTTTGGTAAAGAGGGGATCGAGGGGAGTTTGAGAAATTGCCCAGAATATTTAACAACTTAAAATTAAAAGAGCGAAGAAGAATATTAAGAAATAATCAAACTAAAACTGAGAAAATCCTCTGGCAAATATTACGCAAGAAGCAGGTTGAGGAAATCAAATTCTGTCGTCAGTATGGTATTGGACAATATATTGCTGACTTTTATGCGCCCTCTATTAAATTAGTTATCGAAATTGATGGAGATAATCATTATTCCAAAATTGGCAGAGAATATGATGTAGAGAGAGATTCTTATATGAGATCGTTAAATATTACGATTTTAAGAATTCCTAATATAGAAGTGAAAAAAAAGATTGAAATTGTTATTGAAAAAATTATTAAAACTGTTACAAAATTGAAGGGATGAAAAAAATACAATAAGAACCCTCTACTTTCTCCCTTTATCAATGGGAGAACATGAGATGCCAAAGAAAGAAAAACTTCCCCTCTTTCTAAAGAGGGGATTGAGGGGAGTTCAAGAAGATACTAAATAAAAATTAGAATTAAAACAAATCCCACAACACCGGTAGCCTGCACTGCCACATCATACCATTTCAATTTGGATTCGTAAAGATAAGTACGGGTAGGATAAAGCCGGAAGGCTCTCAGTTCCAATGAAATAGAGCGGTAACGCACTTCGGATATTGCCCTGGCTAATACCGGAAACAGAAGTGATGAATACGCTCGGGACCTTTTTATTAAAGGGATCTTAGGCAATTCGATACCTCGCAGTTGCAGGGCTTCCCGACTGCGCTGGAATTGAGAGGCGAAGATAGGAATGAAGTGAATTACCGTAGCTACCAGGAATGAGATCTCATAAGGAAAACGCCAGGCACGAAAAGCCAGAAGGTAATCGTAATAGGGAATATCGAAAAGCATTCCTGCAATAATAATTATTATGAAAAACCTTAGAGAAGAGGCAATTCCATAATTTAATCCTGATGAAGTGATCTTAATTATTCCAAACTGCCAGTAAGTTTCTCCGCCATGCCGGAATAAAATTTGGAACACCATCAGCGTGAGAATTATTTTAAAGATCATTTTAAAACGGTGCATTATTCTCTTAAATTTATGACGGGAAGGATTGATACCAAGCAGCAAAGTGATCGAGAAAAGAATGAGTACAGTTTGCGTGATGATGTTATTGTAGATCACCGAAAGAGAAGTGATCAGGATCACAATGATCAGCAGGGTTCGTAAATTTAATTTCATTCGCTGCTTCATGTCTTTTCTATGATCTTTTTATTTTCAATTTTCAGGAAATTATCGATGAGTAGTTTAAATTTCTTTTGCTGATGAGTAATTAGGAGTGCTCCTTTGCCTTCCTCTTTTCTTTTTTGCAGGATGTTTACAAAAATGTCCACCAGCTTTTCATCCAATCCCGTAACCGGTTCGTCCAATATCCAGTATTTATCATAATTCAAAAGCAGAGCAGCTAAACCGCTTCTTTTTATTTGTCCGCCGCTCAATTCCCAGAAGGGTTGATCTTTGAAAGTGGTCATATAAAATTCTTTGAGTGCTTTATTTCGTATTAAAATGGAATCATCACCGATCTTCTGTTTAAATTTATGCTGCCAGATAGTCAGGTCTTCATTGGGTGTAGCAGCCACAACATTGGCGGAAGGTTCCTGTTTTATATAAATCACTTCGTTTGCCACCTGGCTGATAGGAAGCGATGATAGAATTTTATTATTTAAAACGATCTGACCGGAGTATCCCTTTTCCAATCCGCTCAATAGCCTGCAGAAAGTTGTTTTACCACTGCCGTTCACACCATCGAGCAATGTTATCTTGTCATGAGGAAGACCGATATTGATATCTTCAAATATTTTATTGATCCCGTCGTATGAAAAAGAGAGTTGGTTAATTTGATAGATCATGATTCAATTCATCCATATCGATTGTGTGGTTAGCAATATCTGTAAAGTTCGTATTGTGATCTGCCACAAAGATGATTTTTCCTTTATTTGCCAGGGAACGAATAATATCTTTCAACTTCTTTGCTTTGTCTTTTGCCAGTCCGGCTGTTGGTTCATCCAATAGAAAGATCCGCGGGGATAGCGTTAATATAGAGGCAAGTGTAACCAGTTTCTTTTGACCAAAAGATAGGGAAGAGGTTTCCTGGTGACGCAGATCTTCAATTTCAAGTATCTCCAAAGCTTCTTGGATTCTACTTTTTATCTCATTCGGCTTAAGGTTCAGATTTTCCGGACCAAAAGCTAATTCCTGTTCTACTGTGGGAAAGAAAAGCTGGTTTTCCGGTTCCTGCATTAACAAACTGGCGAATGGCGCAATGCGGGGTAGAGAGAGTTCTGCCAGATCAATATTATTAATGGAAACAGTTCCACTAAATTCTCCTTTGAATATCTGCGGAATAACACCGCAAAGAATATTAAGAAGGGTTGTCTTACCGCTGCCACTACTTCCCTGCAATGCTACGATATCGCCTTTATTCACATGCAAAGAAAAATCGTGCAGCAGCCAGTGATCCTGATCTTTATAGCGAAAGGAAATATTATTTAGTTTCAGCATTATTCCAGAACTATCCTGTTAATATATTTCATCCAACGTTGACCAAATTCATCCTCAGGAATTATCAGTCGAAGCTGCAATTCTTTTTCGGTATCCATACTCACTAGATAAAGAGTATTGAATTCCGAACGTTTCAATTTTAATCTACCACCATCAATGGAATGAAATGTGATATTTTTTTCAACATCCAATTTATAATGTGAAAGAATATCAGATAGTTTATACCCGCTGAAGGAATCACCGCGTTCTGTTTGGAAATTATAGGTTGGAAGTTGCTGCAGTTTCTGCCAGGAAAGAGCGTAAATTGTATCGTTCTTGATTAACTGTAATGCTTCCGGTAAGTTTACTGTTCTGCGCCAGATAGAGGAAAGTACTACCAGGATGATTATCAGTATTGAAAGGAAAAACAATATCTTTTTCATTATATTCTCTCCGAATATATTCTATTTTATTTCTCTGTATTTACGTACAGTATAACCGTTTTTCTGAGATTCACCCAAGAACTCAAAATCCCTCATGCGAACTGCAAAAGGATGCAGGTTCTCATTCTGGACTGTTATCTTTCCGTCGTGATATGATTTAAAAATACAGATCTCCTGCAAGTCGCGAATGTTGCAGACAGGTGGCAGGATTTCAGTTGAGCAATTCCACTTTCCGTTTTCTTTTTGGATGGCTATTTCTAGAAAAGAGTTTTCAGAAAGAAAAACTGCTGTTCCATCAGAGCTGATCAATAAAGCATATTCGGCATCTTCCAGAATTTCAGATAATACACCTGAGCGGGAGATAATTAACTCCTCACTAATATTTCCTGTGAGAAGATACCCAGGTCTACCACAACCGGTTAAAAGTAAAATCGTAATTAATAGATAAAAGGAATTCTTTACCATTTTATACATTCTACTTCATCCCATATATCATCATTAAAACTTGTTTTAGAATTTATCTCCTGTGTTTTATTTTCCATTATTATATTTATCTTCGCTGGAATATTTTGCCATTCAAGAAGCCGGGCTATCTGACTTAAATCTTGGAAATGACTAATAAAGAAAACTGCTCTGTCAAATTGCTGTACATATGCAATATTCTTGATCCACATACCTGCCGGCATATCCAGGCTTTGCAGGTTGAATGTTCCCTCGTTTGCCACCAGTACAGCTTTCTTTAGATATTTTTGATAATCAAGAAGATGCTGTACGCCATCTTTTCCTACTACTAAAATTTCTTCCTGCATAAGAGGAAATATATCTTCTATTAATTGTGGAAAGAGGTAACCGGAAACATCGACGAATGGTTCAAGCTCAATTTGCAAGTCCTTTTTGCTCAGTATATTTTCTGCAAAAAAAAGTGTGTGAGGAAATTGCATTTTATTTGAATTGCGTGTTTCGATCTGCACAACTCCTTGTATCCAGAACATATCTCTCATGCCGGGAATTACCAGACGGATCTTTTCTGGAGGTAATTCTTTGCCATTTCGTTTAATAGCCAGGATGGGATCATGCTTCAGGATATCCGCTTTTTTTATGCGGACCATATAATTATCGTCAGATGTGAATTTGAGTTCATCATATTTTTCAATATTTAATTCTGCCAGGATGGAAAGAATTGTGATTCCTTCCCAGGAGTCTTTTTGGGTCTCGCCATCTTTTTCACGTTGTGTAATAAAAGACTGCTGATTGTACCGGGAAAATTCTTCTAAAGCAAGCTGATACTTATTGTTTTCATGAATAACGTGCAGAGCCTGTAATCCGGTGATGCATAGTAAAATAAAAGCGACTATAATTTTTGTTCTAATCATTTTTCTTCCTGTTCAATAATTCGATACATTATTAGTTTTTTTAGAATTGAAAATGACAATATTCCTCCGATTATTCCTGATATAGAAGCTGCTATAAGCGAGATCAACAGCGGTATAAGCGCCAGCCGCATTATCAACAATGTGACAATGAGTGCACCCGTTATATTAGCAGATGTGCAAATACTCACCTGTGCAAAAAGATTGCCTTTATTTTTATAAAGAATAGCTATGAGTTCAGCCGAAACTGCAGGCAGTGTATAGCTTAACAAAGAA
>CBFDCX010000152.1:0-4871 GCA_965603415.1 uncultured bacterium | reverse complement strand
CCAAAATCGATTCAATCCTGGGTTACCATAAAGATTTTCCGTTCTTACCATTTTAATGATAAACAAAAAGGCACAGAGAACATATGGAAGATTATTTTATTTTTTCCCCATTTCTTAGTGACTCTGGGTTGAAAATATGTTAAAATTGTCAGAGATTTTTTTAAGCATTCAAGGTGAATCAACATATGCAGGATTACCCTGTATATTCATCCGTTTGGCAGAATGTAACTTGCAATGTAAGTATTGCGATACTACTTATAGTTACAAAACAAAGTTCGAAAAATCTATTGAACAGGTGCTGCAAGAAATAAAAAAATACGATCCTGTTAAACTGGTGGAAATTACGGGGGGAGAACCTCTTCTTCAGCCTGATATCTACAATCTTATTACCGGATTGCGATATCATAATTATAAAATCTTGTTGGAAACCAACGGTACAATAGATCTGGAAAAAGTGCCGGATCATGTTGCTAAAATTGTTGATGTAAAATGCCCGGGGAGTGGTTATAAAGATAGCTTCATAGAAAAGAATCTGCATTTTATCAATCCCCAAAAAGACGAAATTAAATTCGTGCTGTCAGATAAAAAAGATTATATCTGGGCAAAAGATTTCATTGTACAATATGATCTTGAATCATATAAAATATTATTTTCACCTGTTGTTGAAAAACTAAAACCTGCACTACTGGCAAAATGGATCACTGAAGATAAGTTGCCGGTTAGAATACAGTTACAACTGCATAAATTGATCTGGGGAAAAGATAAAAGAGGAGTTTGAAAAGGTCTCCTTTGTGAAATCAACTCGTTCGCAAGTTGAACTTGCAAACGCAATTGGATTGATAAGTTCAACTTATCAACCAGAAGATAAAAGATTCCCGATCAAGTCGTGAGGAACGATAATGCTAATTTCTTGTCTTTCCCGCTCTTTCCATTTCTTTCAGATATTTTTCAAGCTCTTCTTTTTTTTGATCTTCGATTGAAATCTTCAATTTAATCCTATCTGAGTATTCGATATTTGAGATAGTGGCGCCCATATTTATTATCTTATGTTTTAGTATTTCCCCGAAATCATAAGTTGTGGTAATGTTAAATTCGATTGTTTTAACCAGTTTCTTGAGTGGAGATTTTGCAATAGCATTTTCCACACTTTCACCATACGCATCTATAAGACCACGAATTCCAAGTTTAGTGCCACCAAAATAGCGGGTTACCACGGCAACAATATTGGTCATATTATGCTTTTTCAGCGTATTCAACATAGGCTGCCCGGCTGTACCGGAAGGCTCTCCAGCATCGGAACTATGAAATGTCTCACCTTGTTCACCTACAATATAAGCCCAGCAATTATGGTTAGCTGTTTTGTGTTCGGCAGCTATCTTCGAGATGTAATCTTTAGCTTCCTTCATTGTCTCCACAAAATGCAGGTGTGCAATAAAAATTGAACGTTTTATCTTTGTTTCTACTTTTCTATCTTTTTCTATCGAATAAAAATATTTCATGATAATTTCCATTTACTTTCCGTTCCAACGCAGAGCATTGGAACGAGAAAGAAGGTTATAATAACCATTTGCAAGGTCAATATTCCAGGAGGTTCTTCAATTGTTCCGTATCCAGATTTTTTATTACACTTTGTCCACCATCAATAATATGTTCGAACATATCTTTCTTGTTTTGCTGGAGATCTAATATTTTTTCTTCAATCGTTCCTTTGGTAATGATCTTATACACCATCACTTTCTTAGTTTGTCCAATACGATGAGTCCGGTCGATAGCCTGGTTCTCACCCATCGGATTCCACCACGGGTCCACAATTATCACCGTATCGGCAGATATAAGATTCAAACCATAACCACCTGTCTTCAAACTTATGAGAAATGCACGGATATTGTTATTATTATTGAAGTTATCTATCACTTTCTGCCTATTTCTGGTGGAACCATCCATGTATTCGTAAGCAATCTTTTCTTTATTTAACATCTCTTTCAATAATTTTAGCATCTGCACGAATTGACTGAATACAAGCAGTTTCTTACCACTTTCCACAGCGTCCACAATTATTTCACGGAGTAATTCGACTTTACCGGATATCTCAATATCATGCTTTATCGTGTTATCCAGCAAAGCAGGGTGATCACATATCTGTCGCAATTTAGTGAGAGCAGCTAAAATATGCAGATAATTTGTTCCAATTTCATTTTTTACTCCCATGAATTTATTCTTTAAATTTTCCAGGATTTGCAGATACATTTTTTCCTGGATAGGAGTAAGTTTGCAGTATATTAACTGTTCCTGTTTATCGGGTAATTCTATCAATACATCTTTCTTTTTTCTTCTCAGTATGAACGGCGAGACCTGTATTCTCAGCTTTTCATGCGCTTCTTTCAATTTAACAGAAGAGTCCATATATTCATTTTTAAATTGTCGTAAACCCGGCAGATAACCCGGCATAAGAAAATCAAAAATAGACCAGAGCTCTGTAGGATTATTTTCTATAGGTGTTCCGGAAAGTGTGAGCTTATGAAGACCTTTTAATTTCTTTACTGCTTTAGTTCTCAGAGCTGCAGCATTTTTTATATGCTGAGCTTCATCCAGGATAATATAATTAAATTCAATTTTGAAAAGCTGTTCAATATCATTCTGGATAATGGAATAGGAAGCGAAAAGAATATTTACTTTTAATTTTAAAAGTTTTTTACGCTCTTTCTGGGTTCCTTCATAAAGCACATAAGAAAGGTTTTTATTGAATTTGTCGATCTCAGCTGCCCAATTGAAAAGCAGGGTTTTGGGGCAGATAACTATCGACCGTGAATCTGCAGGCAGATCAGAGAGTATAGAAATAGCCTGAATGGTTTTTCCCAGTCCCATGTCATCTGCCAGGATACCGGAAAGTTCGTAGGTTTCCAGCATTTTAAGCCAGTGAAATCCTGCCTTCTGATAACTTCGCATAACCGATTGTAAGATGCTGGAAATCTGGGTTCTGGTGTTTAATTTTCTCTTGAGGATAGCCGTGAACATCTCTTCCAGATAATTATCACCAAAAATTCTGATCCCTTTATTTACCGTGCTCAACTGATATACATAAGGCAGATTGTAGATAGAAAGTTTATAATCCTCACCTGTGAGTTTTGTGCTCTTTTTCAGTATTTCTTCCACTTCGAAGAACGCATTTTTGTTTTCAAAAAAGAGCAGTCGCCCATCTTCCAGTTTCAAGAATTTTTCGCGCGTTTTAAAGAATTTACTCAATTCTTCATGAGTGAACTTGATATCCTTGTAGGTGTATTCCACTTCATACTCGAACCAGTTGATCTTGCCACTTTTTCTTGTCCTGATAACCGGTTGCAATTTTACACGGTAAACAAATTCTTTCTTCAATTCTTTCGAAAGTTGAATATTCCAGGTGGGATCTGCATGTTCGAAAATAACTTTCTTTAAGGCTTCAATGCTCTCTTCATTTTCAAAGATAAGCTGTGAATTTTCTTCCAGTCTGTTTGTTTGAGATTCAGGAAGTTTCTCAACGAATTTAAATATCTGGTATTTTATCTGAGGAGGAACATAGAACCAGGTAACAATGCCTTTCTGATCGAAACGGACAAGTTCTACAGGAAACCTTATTACAGACATCGGTATCACCACATTATTAGAATAATCCAGTAGCCCGTTCATTACAATACTGCCATTTTCTTTATGCAATTTAAAAGTTATAATAGGAGTATTATTGTGAACTTCAGGAATTTTTATATCCTCACCGAAATCAAGATAACATTTTATAAGCCCCAATTGCCTGGCTACAACCGAAGAGAGATAGACTAGATCTGCTTTGTTAAGAAAATATCCTTCAGAAAATACTTGCTCTGTTATTTCATCCATGAAAGGTAGAGTTATGGGATAAACTATATTTTTCTTAAAGATATAAGTAGTTCTGCCCACAAAAACTGCTGATATCTGTTCAGCATTAGAAACCTTAAGAATGAATTTATCCGTATCCAGTTTATTAACCTGAAAATTGATCCTGAACTCTTCATCGGAAAAAGAGATACGGTCACCTGTTTCTTTTATATACACTTTGTTCTGAAGACTTTTGAGTACATTGAAAAAATTAATGAATTTCTCTTTATAGATCGTGAAAAATACACCTTTCCTGCTATACGAACATTTATTTTGATATAATAGTTTAAAAAGATCTAATTCGGCGCTGGATAATGCTTTCATTTGCTTCTGCGCCTGCGGGATCAGCGGCAGATCGTTTTCTTTGAATTCTCCATCTGCGGCAATAATGGAAAATAATCCAACCAGCATAGGCTGATAGCTTTTTAAATAAAACCGAATTTTATTTGTGTTGTTATTATAGATGTCACCCATCTCGATCTTTGCGTTTAAGATCATTCTCTGCCAGTATTCGTTGTAATCCAGCAATTTTGTATGATAGGTTTGTACAGCTTTTTTCTCGAGCATATCTGTGGAAAGATAATTATAAGTATAATATAGTATGGAAAGATAATGTTTGCAGTCATCTTCTCCGCATTCGGTGCAGGAGCGTGTTAAAATCCTGGCATTTTTTCTATCATAACTAACATCAATTTTGGGGCTAAAGATATGAGATTTTTCAGGAATAGCTTCAAATTTGAATATCACATTTTTCTTCTCATCAAGATAGTATTTTAATATCAAATCATCTTTTTTCAATTTGATCACTGAACTCTTAAAATACCATGAATTAGAATGTTCGTGATATTCAGTCCCAAAAAGTCTGGCCATGTTTTCTCCCAAAATCTAGATTAATCAAATTTAACAAATGATGAAACAGGTAATACCAGAGTCAAGTTATAAAATTCTTCTATGAACTTTTCAGGAAGACATTCTTAAATTATAGT
>CBFDCX010000151.1:0-4892 GCA_965603415.1 uncultured bacterium | reverse complement strand
ATTGTGACTTCAAGATTGTATTATCTATAACCCCAATGATTTATCAATTTTAGTTTTAGTAACAGACAGCACTTCCGCCGTTTTTACATTCAGTAGTTTCACATATAGTTCAAAGCACTCTTCTTTCTCAAATAACTCACCGGCTATCAGCATATCTGCACCCATTATTTTTCCCACCTGCACTGCTTTATCCAGGTCGGTAAGCCCTGTAAGCTGCAGCTTCTGCTCTTCTATTATCTTCTGCAGGTCATCCCGTTCGATAGCTTTAAAAGTTTCCACCTGAGAGAAAGCAAACAGCAGGTTAGCTGTAAAATATTCGGCATTCACCTTAAGCTCATCTTTGGAACACATTATAGGCAGTACAACGGCAGGTGTATTATCCGGTATCTTCATGGAAGAATAGTCGCTTAACTGTGTAATAGCCATACCAAATAATTTATCCAGGGTCACTTTATTTTCTTCATCGTCTATCTTGGTAGCCAGCAGGTATTCATCTCCGCCGGACAGGGGTTTCCCCAGGTAATTATGCATTTCCTCTTTCACTTTACGAATTATAATTGCTTCTAATTTATCCGTCTGGAAATTTTCACCTGTATGGTGGCTAACACTGCCGGGAGCACCACCCTCACTTTCACCTGTTTCTCCATAGGTAAGAAAAACATAATTGGCAAAGGTATATTGCGAGATCTGGCGAAGAACATATTCCCCACCCAAAGGCAAACCTCCCGTGCCAATGCTGAAGAGTTTTACACCCTTTCTTTTGGCATCGTGAACAGCGTTTACATAGGTGTACTCCTGGTCATAATCCAGATGAGGCGGAGCATCGGTAATGATGAAGGCTAATCTTACTCCGTCTTTTCGCCAGTTAATTTTGGTGAGTGCATCCTCCAGGGCGGCTTGCAGGTTTTCCGGTCCATCTCCTCCACCACCGGATACTACTGTGGATAATTGCTTCTGAAATTCAGAAAGGTTGTCATTCAAGGGAATAACTTTGGTATTATATTGATCCCTGATATCTCTGTATAATACCATTCCAAAGCGTATATCGGGAGCGGGAGAGATCTCGGAAATATTAAGGTTAATGATCTCGATGCTGTTACGAAGCCGTTCGATCTCTTCTCCCATACTTCCGGTGGTATCCAGCACGAACAGGATATCGAGCGGAATATTATCCGCTAATGCTTTCTGGATATTTGCCATTGAAATATCCAGTTCACGTTTTCCCTGCCTGTAAATCACCATCTCTTCCGTTATGCCGGAATATTCTACTTCCAGCCTGTATTCATCTATCTTTTTATCATACTCCGTGGGAAAGAAAAGAAAGCGTCCGTCAGAATAGGATAATCCATCTTCCAGTTTTTCTTTTCCGGCAAAGATCTGCAGTTTTGCATCCGGCAGAGAATTTCCCCTTCCGTCTTTTATATTCAGTATAATTCTTTCGGTTATATGTATAGGAAGTGATTTTACCCGTCTTTTATATTTTGCTAAAAAATTCAAAAAATAATTGAATTGTTTATTATCATCCACAAACCCGGCTCTCAGCCCGGAATATGAAGATGCTTTAACCCTGGAACGTGGTTTTTCATACGCGTATTTTTCCTTATCCATTTTTATATCTGAAACACCCATTTCTTCAACGGGGCGAGAAATATCTTCCCCTATGGTTTTCTTATCTTCCGTTGTTGGAGAAGTTGTAGTGCCTTTTATTTTCATTTCTGGTTCGTAAGGTGATTCCAGGAGTTCGTCGATATCACCTTTTTCACCACCCCGCGTTTCTTCACCTTCTTTTTTAGTAGTTTTTGAAGGAGTTTTTTTAACCTTTATTTCTTCAATTTTAATAACTCGCCTGGTAAGTGTGAAGTTCAGCATGGTAGTTATTTCGGGTTCAATTATTACATCTGTTATTTTCACAGTTTTAAAACCATCACTTCTACAAATAACGTCATATTTTCCCGGCGGAATGTTTTTAATTACATAAGTGCCGTTTTCTTTTGATCGAGTTTCAAGTTTTGTATCTTCTATTAGTAAACTTGCTTTTGAGACGGGTACACCTTTTTCATCTGTAACTTTTCCTGCCAGTTTTCCTTTATCATCGATCAGTTTCTCTTTGGTATCTCCCAATAATATTGAGCAGGTAAAAAGCAGCATTACTAATATTGTAATTATTATCTTTTTCATCCTTCCTCCTGTTTTCTGTAAATTTGTTTTTGTCCTATGATTAGAAATTCAATAACAGTGGTTTTTTAGTCAATTGTTTTTATATTTTAATATTTTTACAGGATGGATTGTCCTCAAAATACCGATTATTTTGTCTTTGCGAGACCTGATTTATCTGGGTGTGTTAATATAAATTCTTTAAGAATCTCTTCAGTCTTCGCTAAAGCTATGCCCTGACAAGTGCAGTTCTATTTCAACGAAAGGGAAACGTAGAATAGCACGAAGAAACTTCTTTCACACATTCTTATGTTCTCCCTTAGTCATAAGGGAGACAGCAGAGGGATTCCATTCCAACAAGAAGGGATTAGCAGGGATTCCCTACGTCCCAGACTTAAATATCAACTCGATCTCTCTCTTTATTTTCGTTACAATTTCATCTGTATGTTCAATTACTTCGCTATTTCTAAAGCGGATCACTTTAATATTGAGAGATTCAATATAATTATCTCGTTCCTCATCATATTCTTTGCCTATTTCTGTGTAATGTTGGTCTCCGTCGATCTCGATGCATAACTTCAATGCCGGTGAATAGAAATCTGCGATGTAAGAACCAATACCATACTGCCTGTAAAACTGGATGTCATGTAATTGTTTCCGGCGGATCTTCTGCCAGAGCTTTTTCTCTGCCAGTGTCTGATTATTTCTTAATTCCCTTCGTCGTTCTTTTAAAGCAGCTGTGTTAAATATGCTTGGCATTATAAATCCTTTTGGAATCCCTTGCAATTCCCTTTCAACGAAAGGGAAACGTAGAAAAGTATGAAGATAATTCTTTCTGCGGCATCTTATGATCCCTTTTTAATAAAAGGGATTAGCAGGGATTCCCTACCGATTCGTTCGGAGATCGAATCCTGCAACAGTAAAACGGGCTTTCGCCCGTTCTACTCTTCGTCTTTTTCTTCCGCTTCCGGTTGTTTTTCCTTTTTGAACAAGTGGTGCTCAACAAAGGGTGGTCTGGGATGTTTCTTCACGTTATAATGCGAACCAAATAGTATCTTACACAAGATGATAAGCATAAATGCCTGCCAGTAAGTAATTGTCTGCACGTCGAATATCTCGCTGATGGTTGCATTCCATAAAAGCTGCACGACCCAGCCAAACAGGAATACAAGACCGATGCCACCGATTATGAACAGCGGAATTAATTTTTTGTGTTTTACTCTCATTTTATCCTCCTTATTTATATCTTAATCGTTGGACTGATAGTGAATCGTTGACCTACAAGCAGATTTTTGAACAGAAGAAACGATCCAATAAAGGGTATCCAATTGACATAATTCAACCAGCTATCGTCTGCTTCTTCCGATAAGTTCAGTTTTTCTGCTGCCTGCAGAAGTATTTTTACTTCCAGCTCTTCGGGAGCTTTGTATAATCCTTTTATATATATCTGTTTCTTAAACATATCACACCTCTTGTACTAATTCCAAATTTAACTGAAGCATTTTCCGCAGGTGATGAATGGCATACCTGTACCGAGAAGCGATAGTATCGCGGCTTTTTTCTTTTATACTGCTTATCTGGTCAAAAGTCATCTTCTCGAAAATATGCAGGTGCAGAACATCATAGAAATCAGGTTTTTCTTTTGCCAGCCTTACCAGTGATTTTTTTAATTCTTCTTCACTCACCGGGGATTCTTCTTCATCTTCTCTTTCTTCATCAGGAACTTCGTAATCCGGCTTCAGCAAAATGGTTTTTTCATGACGGCTGGTATTTCTCAGCAGGTTCAAGGCTATGCGGAAAAGGTAAGCTCCAGGATTTTCAATTTCCCGCTTTGAAGCTGCATCGATGAACTTAATGAAAGTTTCCTGGAAAAGATCATCGGCATTTTCTCTGCTCCTGTTGCGCAGAAATGTATAAAGTGAATCTTTGTGCCTATTATAGAATTCGTGAAATGCATCCAGATTTCCATTGCTATATTCCAGTATTAATTCCCTATCCGTCATTTTACACTTTCCATCCTCTCACCTATTAAGACACAAAAAGGAGGTTTTGTGTTTAATTTTTTTTACTTTTTTATATTCAGGATGTCAATGAATTATGTTAATGAGTTGTCTTTGCGAGAATACAAATACAAAAGAACCTCTTCCCGGTTTCGAGAAGAGGTCTTTTTTAGAAATTCATTCCATAGGGGGGAGGAATTGAATTTTCTATTTTTTCCCCACAGATGTGGGTAGGGATTATACTTTTTCTTTCTTTTTGGTTCTTTCTCCCAGTTTCAGTTTAAGAGATTTTATTTCGCCATCACGCATCACGTCTATTTTCACTTTCTGATCAATCTTGTAATCTTTCAACATTTTTACTAACTGACTATCTGAATATATCTTTTCTCCATCGAATTTCATAAGGATGTCTTTGGCTTCCAAGCCGGCTTTGTGGGCAGGACTATCTTCCACTACTTTTTTAATGAGAATGCCATATTTTTCTTTTATTTTGTTTTCTATATAATATTTATTGGAAAGGTCTGCCAGGTACACTCCGATAAAGGGTTTCTGCAAAATCTCTTTTTCAGACAGGGCAACCATAATATTTTTTATTGCTCCATCTCTGAATAATTCCACGTCGATATCCTGTCCTTTCTTTTTGGAATAGAACATCCGGGAAACCTGATCTGATGTACGTATTTTTTCACCATCGATCTTCAGTATCACATCTTTTGCTTTTATTCCCGCCAGATCGGA
>CBFDCX010000150.1:0-4910 GCA_965603415.1 uncultured bacterium | reverse complement strand
CTTCTGTAAGATCACAGTTGGGCACAAATTCTTCTCCGATCAGAAGAAAACTATCGGGTTCGATTATTACCGATGGAAATGTAAACTGATCTACAAATTCGCTTCCACCTTTCTGTATCTTCCAATTCTCAAGATTTACAGATTGATCTCCTGCATTGAAAAGTTCGATCCACTCGTAACCGGAATCTGCTCCCTCCGGATCATACAAAACTTCATTGATGACAATATTCTGAGCCATTATAAATGTAGAACTAAATAAAAACACTATAAGATTAATAACCTTCATAGAGCCACCTCAATCTTAATATTTCTGCTTATAATTATATCTTATTCTACAATGCGTAGAGTTTTTATTTTAAATCTATAATAAAACTTATTTAATCTTTTCGTGAAATTTCAGTAAATCCGGGTCTTATTTCAAAATTGGCATTATCTCTTTTCGTACCAACTCCCAAATTATAAATAACTTCATAATAATGCAGTTCATCTTCATAGATCACAAAGCTCTCTTTCTCTGTTAAAGTTGACGCTCTAGTATCTGCACTTACTTTGTTGCCATTCACATTAAGCGTCCATTTAACTGTAAAAATAAATTCATCGGGATTTGTGGAAATTTTTTTCCCTTTTAATGAATAATTAATTTCTGTTTTGTAAAAAATCTCATTATTTTTATCATTAAAGATCGAATAATCTTTGATCTGAGAAACAAGAATTATGTCTTCGTATTTATTTTTTTCGTTCAATGATAATGTTCTATATGATCCGGGAAGGCGGTATTCTTTAAACTTTGGTTTGATATGATTTTTTCCTCTTTTGATGCTTACCGAAGCATAATAACGAACCATACGACTTACATCATAACATAAAATATAATCTCCTGTTTCAACTTGATTCAGGATCTTACGTGTTTTGCCGGGAGGATTATTATCCAGGTTAAGTCTTTCACCGCTTTTATTAAAATATGCTTCCGTTGGCCAGAAATCCACCAGCCAGACGGATGTTTTCTTGAATTGCATTACGCCAATTGTGATTGCAACCCCGATCAATAAAAGCAGCAAAGCTATTCCTAAAGGTGGTATTGCTCTTTTCTTTTTGCCGGAAACAGGCGGTTTGGGCTTATTTATTTTGCTGTCGGCAACTTCATAGATTTCGATTGGTTCTTTAATCCCTTTCAGGAAGTAGCCGCCATGTTTTTCCCAGATAACAGAATCAACCAGATGCTGGCTCAGCCAGCCTTTGGCACTGTCAAAAACGGGATATGTCATGTAGATCTGTCCGCCGTTTGCCAGTCCCTCCACACGGGAAGCACGGTTCACATGCCTGCCAAACAGATCCAGGTTAATATTGTTCTCCACTGTTACCTGTCCCATATGCAAACCAATACGGATTTCAATATTAATTTTATCGGGATTTTCCTGATTAAAGCAATTTAATTCCTGCTGGATCTTTATTGCCCGGACAACAGCAGTGGAGGGTTCCGAGAAAACTGCCATTATCGAATCACCGATATGTTTGACTATCAATCCTTCGTTGTTTTCTTCAATTATGGGTACAAGAATGCTATCGTGGGTCTGGCGGATATTGATCGAGAAAGATTCACCCCTTTCTTCTGTTAAACTGGTGAATCCTTTTATATCGGTAAACATAATGGTGAGTACGGAAGTTTCACGAAGCTTACGATATTTATCAACAGTAGACAGTTCTTTGTCTGAAAGTGAGTAATTATTTAAAATCCCGTTATTCTCCAACATGCTTATCCTTTGTGATTTTCTTGGGGAAACAATAATTATAGAATTTTAATCCCGGACTCTAATATTTCTTTCACAAGAGGATTATCTTTTGTAAAATCTTTGGGATTAAAAGGTAAAACTTCAATATCACTACTGATATCGAGGGTAATTCTTCTAATCTTATTACGATCTTTTATTCGCATTCCTTCAAATATCTTTGAAACAACTGCTAAATCTATATCGCTCCATTCATTGTTCTTTCCTTTTGCATAGCTGCCAAAAAGAAAAACACTTTTTATCTGAAAGTTTTCATTATTCAATGCGATGATATATTTATCTATGATTCTTTTAACTCTATCTGGGATATGAGCCATTGATAAAACTCCTTTATTTTATTAAAGTACTTTTTCGTATACTCTTCTGTACACAATTCATAAAAGCTATGTTTATAATCCGGATAACGTACTTCCATATTAAAATCATTTACTTCATCCAAGAATATTTTATTTTCCTGTGTTAATCGCAATCCGCTTATTTCAGCAAGCCTTACAAGATTATGGATTTTGGGTGGAATTCTATTATCACTGTTTTTTACATAGATTGCTTTTAGAGATTTTTCCAAGATTAAATGCCCTATAAACAGACACCAATCAAATTTTTCCGACACAAATAAACTTTCTGCAGTTTCTATATCATGTTCAGCACTTTTTATCCAATAACTTATATGTTCATCAATAGTCATTGCTCACTCCACCATTTACATCTAATCAAGTATTATGAAATCTCACTTGAGAACTTTAAATACATAGCTGAAAAAAAGATATTTATTCTGTCAATAATTAAAAATCTCTTCAATAATATCTGAAGGAATGATCGAAGCAGGTTTCCTGATTTCTGCCAGTTTCTCAGCAGTTTTTCCTATCAGGTAGGAAGCCGAGATGGCAGCATCTTCAAGCGGAAGTTTTTGACCCAAGAAAGATACGATGATCCCGGAGAGTATATCTCCGCTGCCACCGGTGGCAAGACCATCATTACCGGAAATATCAAAAACAAAACTTTTCCCATCAGCAAAAATAGTAGTAGCACTTTTAAGAAGAATATTATATTTATATTTCTTTATAAAGTTACTTAATACTTCAAGGGGATCAGCTAAAATTTCAGACATCTCTTTCTTTGCGAGCCGGGCAAATTCTCCAATGTGAGGTGTGAGGATAACAGGTTTATCCGAGATCAATTTCATAATATCTTCATTTTCAGATAAAATATTCAATCCGTCGGCATCGATCACCAGAGGTTTATCCCATTTTTGTAAAACCGTCCTCACAAGTTTAACTGTTTCGTCAGAAGTTCCAATACCGGGTCCGATAAGGAGAGTATCCATTGAGTTGAGTTTTTTGAAAAACCCTTCTTTATCTCCCCTTACAAAGGGGAGCTTGGGGATTGTGTATGTCATAACTTCGAGAAGCTGGGTTTCAAATATCTGCTCCATACCTGCCGGATGGAAGAGAGTTATCAGTCCTGCACCGGAACGCAGTGCTGCTCTGCAAGCCATTATTGCAGCTCCGGAATATCCGGGAGAACCGGAAATTATTCCCACCTTTCCATAATCTCCTTTATGGCTGAGTGAAGATCGCTGTGGATATTTTACATTTTCTTCCGTGATCAATTTTGCTTTAGGTGGAAATTTTTCGTAGAGTTCGTCTAGTATGCCGATATCAATAACTTTAATCTTTCCGCTTTTTTCTCTTCCTTTTTCCAGGAAATGTCCGTATTTAAAATTTGCCATTGTTAAAGTATGATCTGCTTTTATAGCAACTTCTGCCTGACCTGTATTGGCATCCACCCCGCTGGCAATATCGATGGAAACCACAGGTTTATTAGAGCCATTGATTTTTTTTGTAAGTTCTGCTCTCCAACCTTTAACAACTCCTTGAAGTCCAACTCCGAAAATAGCGTCCACGATCAGATTAAATTCAGATAATTTAATTTTAGCATTATTTATTTGAGTGATATCTATTTCCAAATCCTGGCAGGATTGGTAATTTTCCAAAGTTTCCTGGCTCATTTTCCCGGGATTTCCCAAAAGGAAAACACATGTTTTGTGTCCCCAGTTTTTCAAATAGCGGGCAATCACGAATCCATCGCCACCATTATTACCGCTTCCGCAAAAAATTGCTACTTTGCTTTGAGGTTTCAAGAGTTCCTGATGAATAAATTCACTGCAACCCTTACCGGCATTTTCCATCAGTTCTTTACCAGGAATTCCAATTTTTTCTATTGTGTGTTTATCAAGAAAATACATTTCTTCGCGTGAAAGGATATAATCTTTTTGTCTTTTTTTCATAATAATTCCTTTATAGCATCACACGTGTTAAGTCAAGCGTCATTTGACTAATTCTCCAAACAGGGTTTGGCAGGTTATTGCGTTCCCAATCGGGGGATTGTGAACGAGAGTAAAAAAATCTTCTCGGGATAGAATATACATTTTTACACCTCAGGAAGTACGATCTCGAATGTTGTTCCTTTATCAATTTCGCTTTCCAACACACGAATTCTTCCATTATGAAATTCTTCAACTATTCTTTTTGCCAGGCTTAATCCCAGTCCCCAGCCGCGTTCTTTACTGGTAATACCAGGATAGAATATACGTTTATGCATAGATTTTGGTAAGCCTACGCCTTCGTCTTTGATATGAATGTAAGTTTCTTTGCCCTGAGAAAAAGCTTTTATGTGTATTGTGCCGCCTTTTTTTTGCATGGCATCGATAGCATTTTTGATCATGTTTTCCAGGCTCCATTTGATCAGGTCGGGATCGATGAGAATGTTTTTATCTTCGATCTTACTTTTAAACTTTATATCTATCTTTTGTGAAATTGTTGGTAACCTGTGCTGGAAATGACCGATAGTATCCAATATTAAATTATGCAGATTGGAAGATTGCCGTTTTATTACGGAGCCCACTTTCCCAAAACGGGCTGCTATCTTACTCAAGCGGTCTACATCTGCATTCATGTATTCCAGCATCATCAGCATTTCGGGATTTTTTCCATTTTCTTCCAGCTTCATTGATAAAATATTAAGCCAGCCTCCCAATGAAGAAAGTGGAGTACCAAACTGATGAGCAGTTTCTTTGGCTAATCCCACCCAGAGAAGATCACGTTCATTTCTTTTAATAGCAAA
>CBFDCX010000149.1:0-4973 GCA_965603415.1 uncultured bacterium | reverse complement strand
GCTCAGGCAATCTAGATAATTTATTGCTTGGAAAGAATTCCCGAATTAGTTGATATTCTTCTCAAATTACCTGATCCTAAACTTGAAAAATCAGCAAGGGAAAAAGGTAGGGGAGTTGGATTAGTTGAAGCCCCGAGAGGATTACTGGTTCATGATTATTCCTGTGAAGCAGGATACGTTATTGATGCAAATATAATTACTCCAACAGC
Source organism: uncultured bacterium (assembly GCA_965603415.1). GTDB lineage: Bacteria > Cloacimonadota > Cloacimonadia > Cloacimonadales > TCS61 > JACNIV01. The sequence goes on along the minus strand of CBFDCX010000149.1, from coordinate 4,764 downwards.
TTACAACCTTGATGACATTGAAAAATACATAGGAAATGCTGCTTTAAATTTGAACAAACAGGGGAAAAATGAAAACCAGATAGCTTTTGAATTAGAGAAAATAGCCCGTGCTTATGACCCCTGCATAAGTTGTGCTACTCATATAGTGAGGGTGAAAAAAATTTAAATAAGTTTCGAGAGAATTTATTTGATATCAAGCATGATTTAATATTATATAATTTCTTTGTTTGACAATTCAATCCCATTCATCGATTTGTAATTTCAATATGGAACAAAGACTTGAATACAGGATATTTACTTATTCTGCCTATTTGCAGGAAAAATTTAGACGTAAAGTATTTCGTGTTGGTCTCAGCACTGGAATTCCCTGTCCGCACCGAGAACAAACCGGAGGATGTATTTTCTGTAATCCGGAGGCTTTCACTGGAGAATACCAATCGCAGGATCTTACGGTAGAGGAGCAGCTAGCAGAGGCAGTTCCCAGAATAAAAGAAAGTTGTGGTGATGTTAAATTTTTGGCTTATTTTCAGGATGATACTTCTACTGCAGGTGATATAGATTTCCTAAGGAAGAAATTTGAAGAAGCACTTTCACATCCTGATGTTATTGGACTGGTAGTTTCCACCCGACCCGACTATGTAGACGATGAAGTTGTAAAACTTTTAAATTCGTTTGAAGTTCCGATTACAGTTGAGATCGGTCTACAATCCATTCATAACAGCGGTCTTGAATTTTTGAATAGAGGACATAATTTCCAACATGTTGATAAAGCAATTGAAATTTGTGGAAAGTCTGGTTTGAATGTAGGTGTTCATCTCATCATAGGTATTCCTGGCGAAACATTCGATGATATGTTGGAAACGATTCAATACATTTCCGGAAATCAGTATACTAAACAGGTGAAATTCCACAACCTTGTTGTGTATAAGGACACAAAACTGGCAGAGATTACAAAGAAGTGGAAAATTCCTACTCTACAGATTCCAAAGTACATTGAAATACTGACAAACCTGCTTCCGCATCTGCGGGGAGATATTGTAGTAACCCGCCTGTTCACTTCCAATATCCGCAGGTCACAGATTGCAATCGGTAAGTTCGAAGGCAACAAAACTAAATGGATGAATGAATTGAGAAAATATATTTACAAAAATAACATCATGCAGGGTAGTGAAACAGAGATTAAGTATGATTATAAAAAGTATTTTTAAAGGATTTATTGTTCGTTTTAATTGATATTAAAAATTATGAGAAATTTTGAAAAGATAATTAGAAAGCTGCAAATAAAACAGAATATAGTTATTGGAGTCAGGTATTTACTACTGACACTGCTGCTAACTGTAATTGTTTTTAACCTGTTCTTTGTAGTATTTTCAGTAATCCAAAATCACCATGAAGAGCTTTTCCTGTTTGCGCTTGGTCTTAAGATATTCCTTGTGTTGTTATTAATTTATTTTGTGCTTCAGTCAAATAGAGCAATGCTCTCACGATACCAGGCTGCCAAACAACTGGATGAATTTAACAGGGACAAAGCAGATACATATCAGAATGCACTGGAGCTTATCAATGATCAAGCCGATAAGAATATACTGGAACGCATCTTTGAAAAGGCAGATAGCAAGGCGAAAAACCAGCAGATAAAACCAGATATTTCTATCTTTAGTCCGTTGTGGAAAATATTTATCATAATTTTTGCGGTTTCTTTTTTCGTATTTATTCTCAATCCAACCAGGTTTACGGAATCCTATGAGTTTTTTTCCCGGAGAAAAATACCGCAAGCACAGCATAAAACATTTGTGGAAGTTCTTCCCGGAGATCTTTCGGTAACCAGGAACAGCAGAGTAACTATCGAAGTAATGAATCCTGAACCGGAAGTAGAGCACAGATTTTTCTATCGGATAGACGAAAACTGGCGTGAAGAAAAAATGCATAACCATAAAAAAGTGTTTGAAAACCTCGATTTCTCTTTTTCATATTTTATTAAAACGCCATATGCTGTTTCGGACACTTTCAATATCAAAGTTTATGAACTTCCTGTAGTAAAGAATATTGGAATCCGTTATGATTACCCTTCCTACACAAACCTGAAACCCGATTTCGAACCCAATAGCAGTGGTACTATTAAGGCATTAAAAAATACCAATATAACTTTGAATATCGAAGCTAATAATCCACTTGAAAGGGCTTCAATTATTTTTTCAGATGGAACTTTTATTGAAATGGAAAGAACCGGCAGGTCAGCTTTTAAAACAGGATTCAAAGTTCTTAAAAACTTGGATTATCATTTTAACCTGGTGGATATTCTGGGAAACAGTTCCCGTAAGATAATCAGGAATATAACTGTTGTTCCTGATGAACCACCTGAGATAAAAATAGTTGCGCCTGGGAAGGATACGCTTATAACTCAAAATATGCTTCTTCCTCTCAAGATTTTTGCCAGTGATGATTACGGATTGCAGAAACTGAAATTACTGTATTCGGTAAACCTGGAAGAAGAAAATTCCATCAATATTCAAAATACTTTGCAGGGAAATTCAATAAACCTGGATCACATTTTCGATCTTACACAAATGTTTCTGATACCGGGAGATAAAGTGACGTACTGGGTGGAGATATTTGATAATTCCCCGGAAAAACAGGTTGCCCGTTCCCGAAAATATATTGCTCGTTTTCCCTCTATAGAAGAGATCTATCGTGAAATTGAAAAGGAAGAAAAAGAGAAATCTGAGATACTGCAAAACACTTTGGAAGAGTCTTTGGAACTGCAAAAAGAATTTGAAGAAAAACGCCGTGAACTGATGAAGAAGGAAGAACTGGACTGGGAAGATAAAAAAGAGATCGAAAAATTTCTGGAAAAACAGGATAAATTGAATAAAGATATAGAGAATGTTGCAGAAGATTTCCAGAACCTGCTGGAAAAATTTGAAGATAATAAAGCTCTCTCGAAAGAAACTCTGGAAAAGATGGAGCGTATTCACGAATTGATGGAAGATATTTCCAATGAACAACTGCAGGAAGCTCTGGAAAAAATGCGGGAAAGCATGGAACAACTCGATCCGGATGTTTTGAAAAAAGCGATGGAAGATTTCAAATTTTCCATGGAAGATTTTGCCGAGAAACTAGAGCAGACCATACAACTTTTAGAGGATATCAAGAAAGAACAGTCCATTCAAAAAGCGCTGGAAATAGCTGAAGAAATGGAAGAAATGCAAGGCAGCCTTAATGAAAAAACAGAGAATCAGGAAGCTTCCGACCAGAAGCTGACTGAAGAGCAGCAAAACATTGCTGATAAACTGGATAACCTGCAGGAGCAACTTGATAAAGCGGAAGACCTGATGGATGAACAAAAAGACAGCGACTTGATGCAGGCAATGGAAGAGTTAAGAGAACAAATGCAGCAGGACAGTCTCTCATCTGACCTTGAGCAGAGCATGGAGAGCCTGCAAAAAGGGGATATGCAAAAAGCACAGCAAAGCCAGCAAAGTGCTCAACAGAAAATGCAGAAGATGACCCAGAAATTGAAACAGATGCAGCAAATGATGTCTTCGTGCTCTATGATGGAGATGGGAGATAATATTCAAAAGGCAATAGGAAGATTACTGATCTTCTCGCAATTACATGAAAAATCCTCAAACAAATTCCTTAATGATCCGTTCCTTATTCTGCCTGATCAGATAGCCATCTTTGAAGGAATAAATCTTACTCTGAAAGAGCTGTTCAAAACCCCGATGATCATCCTGGCAGTAGGCCCCAAGTTTCTGTATGATACCAATTTCACTACCTCTTCTTACCGGGAGCTTTTTCAATATATTAACGATGCCAAAAGGGGGAAAGTTAAAGATTATTTAAAGAATATTCAGAAAGGGATAAACTTGATGATATATGACCTGATGCAGGCTTCAAGTAACATGCAGCAGGGCGGCGGTGGTAGCGGTATGCAGAGTTTGATGCAGGCTCTTCAGCAGATGGGTCAGCAGCAGCTTGCCATGAATATGATGACCCAGCAGCTTATGATGCAGATGTCGCAGGATGGAAAGATGAGCCAGGAAGAACGTGCCCAGGCACAGAGACTTGCCAGGGATGAAGAGCGGCTGGCAGAAAACCTGAAACGAATACTACAAACAAACCGGGATGCTCAAAACCAGACTTCCGCTTTGAATAAGATCATCGATGATCTGGAATCTATAGCTCAAGATCTTAAGCGGGGCAGGATCGATCAGAACCTGGTTGACAAACAGGAGCGTATCCTTTCCCGTCTGCTGGATGCACAGAAGTCTATTCATAAAAGGGAATTCAGTAAGAAACGTAAAGCTGAGTTAAGCGAGATCGAGGATTGGGAACTTCCCGAAGAGATAAAATTAAAATTTGACAAAATGATGAAAAAAGCACTTCTAAATGAAGATTATAAAGAGTTTCCAAAAGAGTATCAAGAATTGATACGAGAGTATTTGAGGTTATTAAATGAGAAAGCAGAGTAAAGTGATTAACAACAAACAAAAACGAACAATTCTACTCCCTTTTATAAGGAGAGAAAAAAAACGTAGTTTTTAGAGGGGTTAATATGAAAAAATTATTTATTATTTTAATTTTATTTTCTACAATTTGTTTAAATGCCAAAACCTTCATCCGTGAATACACTTACAACGCCAGTGAAGCAGACAGCAAAATAACTTCCCGGGCGATTGCCCTGGAACAGGTGAAAAGACTTCTGCTGCAAGAAATTGGTGTTTATATGCATTCTACAGTTTTGAGTGGTGAGTTTGAAAC
>CBFDCX010000148.1:0-5005 GCA_965603415.1 uncultured bacterium | reverse complement strand
CCACCTGTAATAATGCCGCAAATACCAACTTCCTGGGCTTTTTTTATAATTGCATAAGTAACCATTGCACCGCAGACGATGATCTTATCTTTGCAGGAATCATCGACCATTTTTACATCTATGAGTTGTTCGGGTGAATCTACCAGCATCTTGATCTCACCAAATCTTTCTCCACCGATACCGAAAATTCCCTGTATATAAGCAGATTTATTTTCTATTATCACACCTTCTTCCGGGATAACTTCCATCACAACGCCAGCTATAAAAGCTTTTACCTGAACGGGAATTTTGGGTTCGCGAAGTAACATCTGTCCGGTGATTTTGGAAATATTCTCGATCTCTCCAACGATCGGGGATTTTACGGTTGATTTAAAAAGACCCAAAAATCCATTGGTTTGAGCAAGCAGGTCTCCTTTCTTTATTTTGTCACCAGCTTTTACTTTAACATATTGCATATGCATGGGTGGAGTAACACCCAATTTATTAGATAAGTTGAATGGAACGACTTTTCCGGGAAGCAAAGTTTCAGCAACCAGATCTTCTGCTTCTACCTTATCACCTTTTTTCACCAGAACTTTTCCTTTCAGGGGAAGAATTCTTTCTTTTTTCAGGACTATATTGTCTGTTACGGTTAAACCCGGGGAATATGCTTGTGCCATTTATTTCCTCCTATGTATTAACAACTAACAAAAACGAACCAACTGAACACGGCTTTTTGTTTATATCACTCACTGCTAATTTCATTTTCTCTTTTCTTTTTATACTATTTTAGTATCTTTTCGGGATAGGCTTTAAATTCTTTCATCCACTTTTTAAGAAGAGGAACGCGTTGGGATGCTTCCAAAGGAAGAGTAAAAGGTCTGCGCCCGCGAGTATCGAGAACTATTCCAACCACACCACCTTGCAATTCTGTTTCAATCTCCTGTCCCTTTCCTGCCCCGATATCCAGACCTCTGCCTGGTTTAAGGGTAGCTTTAGCTGTTTCGCCAACGCCACAGGACAACAGTCTTACTTCACCAGACTTTATATCTTCCTGGAATACTTCACCACTTGGAAGCTCGATCTTTGCTGTAAGTGCAGTTTTCTCTGGCTTGATCTTGCCAACAGGAGCAACACAACAACCAAGATAGATAAGACAATCTTTTTCAAAAACTTCGGTAGCGGCTTTTTCACTGATCTCTGCCAGCACACCCAGTTGAGGCATCATAAAAATACTATCCACAGCCAGCCTGGTAATACCTTCCGGCAGGAACGCATCTACCATCATCATGGCACCCTGGTTTCTACGCGGAGCGTGAGAAAGCACACCACCCGAACCAACCAGTAGATCAAGCGACATCATATTCACAATAGATTCACCGGAAGTAGATTGTGAAAATGCTTCCGATATTTCACGCTGCTGCTGGGCCCCTTTCAGTCCCACAGCAAACTCTTTGTGCTGGATAAAAGCATACTTCAAAGCTTCCTTGGCAATAGCCTGTTCCAGAATAAGCTCTTTCAGCTGTTGAGGGATGGTCGTGGGGCGGATCATTTTATTTTTTATCATGTTTCTCAAACCGGATTCATCGATATCAAATGGTACCCAGCGTAAGATCTCTTCCAGTCCTGCAGTTGCCAGAACATTAGAAATGCTGTAACTCAATCCTAAGTTAGCACTCACGGTTCTATTGAAAACCTTATTTTTGGTGAAAACGGAAAAGATGTCTGTTGTTGCACCTCCGATATCTACACCCAGAACTTCAATATCGTGCACTTTGGCGATCGTTTGCATAATATTTCCCACGGCTGCCGGTGTAGGCATAATGGGAATATTCACCAATTTCCCATTTCTGGGACCTTTTACCCAACTCATTAGTTTGTTATAACCGGGAGCTTGAGCCATAACGTGTTCCATAAAAAGATCATGGATCTTATCACGGGCAGGACCAAGATTTTCATTTTCCAATGTAGGGCGAAGATTATCTGTAATAATAAGGTCTGTTTTCTTTCCCAAGGCATCCTTGATGATATCACGAGCTTTAGTATTTCCTGCATAGATTACAGGGAGTTTGTAGCTGGAACCTAAGCGTGGTCTGGGGTCTGCAGCAGCTACCAATTCACCCATTTCCGCTACGTGTTTGGTGGTTCCACCATCCACACCGCCAGCCATTAATATCATATCAGGGCGCATCTGACGGATACGCTCGATCTTCTCATAATTTGCTCGTTTATCGTTACTGGCGATTAGATCCATTACAATTGCTCCGGCACCCAGGGCGGCTCGTTCGGCGCTTTCACCGGTCATTTTGGCTACCACACCGGTTACCATCATTTGCAAACCACCACCTGCACTACTGGTGGAAACATACGCATCTACACCTTCATTTTCTTTTTCAGATATCCATAGTGTATCATCTTTAATGAATTTGATACTCTCATCCTTGTATTTCAAACGAGCCAATTCTTCCAATTCAGTAACGGCATTTATAACACCCTTGGTAACGTCGTTTAGCGGTTTTTCCACAGTAGTAGGAGCTTCACCGCGAACAGTCTGACGATATTCATCATCGATATATTCTATCAGGATCGATTTGGTGGTTGTACTTCCACAATCTGTAGCAATGATCCTCTTCAGAGGTCGAGCATCTGCCATTCTTTCCTCCAATTCTATTTCTTTTTTTCTTCTTGTTTTGGTTTTATTCCCAGTGATCTTTTGAATTTATTCATTCTTCTTTTCCTGAGAACTTTTTTCTGAGCGCGTTCATCTTTGTACATTTCAACATCTAGTTCATCGATTCTTTTTAAAAGAAGTTTTATGTATTCGTCTTTTTCCAGGATAACGGCAAATTCCTGATATTCTCTGGAATTGAAAATAATCTCGGCAAAAGGTGCCATAAAATACATTAGCTGGCTGCCGATACGGGCAAGAGGGCGCAACGATTCAATCGTCATGATAGCAGGAGCTGCCATACGGCGTTTAACAATAAACCGAGAAATCTTCTCGATTAATTCCACTGCTCTTTCCCGGCTTATTTCTACTATTATATCCATAATTATTACTATATCTTATTTAATCTGGTAAAAAATCTTTTTGCCCTCTCTATTGTCAAGTCATTGATTTCATGCTTTATAGTGCTCTGGCAATAGTTAAAACATAAATCCTATCAGCATGGTTTTTCTTTAGTAATTTGCATATGGAATTTACAGTGGAGCCGGTAGTGAACACATCATCTACAATAAGGATATTTTTATCTTTAATTTCAAATTTTGTATTTATAATAAAAGCATCAGAGACATTTTCCTGTCTTTGTTTACGATCAAGTTTGGTTTGAGTATCTGTAAATCTATTACGCAGTACCAGGTTTGAAATATGCACCCAGTTCATGTGTCTGGATATTTCTTTTGATAAGAACTCTGCTTGATTAAAACCACGTGCACGTTTTTTTACTTTGTGAAGAGGTACTGGAGCTATAATATCAATATTTTCAAATGGCTGGAAAATAGATAGATATTTAGAAACATATTCTCCCAGATATTTTGCAATACGTTTCATTTCATTATATTTTAATTCATGTATAAGATTCTGAACAGTTGCATTGAAGAAAAAAATTGATCTTGCTTTATCAAAAACAAATTCATTTGAATTACACACAGGACAAGCGGAAGGGTTTTCGGGAGAACCGCAAATTTCGCAAATCCCGGTTAAAAATTGTAAAGAATCTTCACAATCCGAACAAAGTATTTTTTCCTCTTCCAGTAAACGAATTTCACAACTAAAACAAATCCGGGGAAAGAATAAATCAATAAAAGCAGTTAATAAATTCATGTTTTTTCTGTCTCTTCTTTTTGAATGTATTTTTTAGGTTTTACTGCAAATCCCAGTTGAACCAGATAAGGTTCATCCGGTTCCCAAGTCATCAAAGCCCAGGAATAAAGTGTCCTGAGTTTTTTGGAATCTTCCTGGAAAATTTCCACTTGTTTTGCAACTTGTTTTTCTGTTCCTTTTTCTTTATTGGTAAGAATATTTTCATTAATTGAATTCGATTTTTCTAATAAAGTTCGAAGCTGAACAACAAAATTTTCTGTTAATATTTTGCTATCTCCTTTTTCCATCATACGGATATTTACTTGTAAAAGTTTCTTCACAGATTTAATTTTTTCTGTCCTGTTGCGAGGGAATTTTCCACCAATTCCCCAGGCCTTTAATTTGGGTAAATCATCAGAAAATTGACTAACCAAAAGTCGCTTACATTTCAGATAATATTTAAATGTTTTTTCATCTGCATCTTTCTGTTCTACGTAAAAATTATTCGTTGATCCTTTGTGTTTTTTAACTGACTTTAAAATTTCCTGCCATCTATCAAAAGCTTTATTTCCCCACTCTACTAATTCACCGGGAATGGAAAGAGAACCTGCCCATTCATGAATGAATTTTTTTAAAATTTCCAGCCTGGATAACCGCAATAAATAACTATCATTTGTAAAGTAATTATCTTTAAAAATCGGCATAAATTCTCCTCGACGTCACGTCTGTATTCTTTACTAACATACATATTATTCTTATCTTACAACATAGAATCCTTTTTAAGGATAACGACACGTTTGTCAAGAATAAAAGGAAAGAGCTTCAAGAAAAGCTAATTGCATTTCGTTAAATAGAAAGATGTTATAAACAATACGGGAAGAAAAATAATGTTTCTTCGAAAATGAGGTTACTCAAATTATTTGTTTTTTATTCTTTTTACTATGCCGTACAAAATGACGAACGATCCCATACAGAATATAGGTAATGATCCAGATGATAAAAATAAAATAAAAATATTTAATTGCAACGATAATACTGACCGCTGCCAGGACAATAAAAAGCTTGGATTCTCTAGACAATTTTTCCCCCTTTTCAATAGGAAGATATTCAATATGGCTGATCATTAAAAGAGCAGAAATGAGAGTAACAACCAGAAAAATATCAGGATAAAGAAGTGAATACCAGAAGTAATAATTTAGAATAATATAAGATGAAATAAAA
>CBFDCX010000147.1:0-5020 GCA_965603415.1 uncultured bacterium | reverse complement strand
AAGGCAGCTTATCATGAAGTTATCTGGGATAGTAAAGACAACACAGGTAAGCAAGCTGGTAGTGGATTGTATCTCTACAAGATGGTTTCAGAAGGTAACAGCGGGAGATATACTTCTACCAAGAAAATGATCCTTTTGAAGTAAACAAATAAATAGTTATTAAGTGTGATAAAAGCCCCGATTCGGGGCTTTTTTTGTGTTAAAAAAAATGGTCGGGATGAGAAGATTTGAACTTCCGACCTTTCGGTCCCGAACCGAACGCGCTGACCGAACTGCGCTACATCCCGACGGTTGTAATTTTTGAAAGACTTTTTTTATTGTCAATAATTCCAATTAAGTATATATAAAATTACAATTCACTTGACGCATATTGGAACTAAAATTGCATAGTATCAAATAAAAAAATTAGGAGTGGATAATGAAGATTAAATGTGTTCTGATTATGGTTTTAATTCCCTTTTTATTAATGGCAAATATAATTGAGATTGAAAAACCGTTCATTGAAAAAAATACATTTCAAAATGACCTGCCAATAACAATGACATCCGGTAAACCGGCTATGTCATATGTTCCTGTAAAGATCCTTCTTCCTATGGGTGAAAAGCTATCCGGTATTAGAATTGAACTTTTGAATCAAGGTGAACTTATCACAAACCAGTACATTGATTTTGCACGAACTCCTCAACCAATATCTCTGGCTGGTCCGGACAATACAAAAAAGGATGAGCAAGTTTACAATAGTGATCAGTTTTACCCGGCAGAAGATTATGTATTACTGGGTGTGCAGCGACTTAATGGATACGATATTGCACTGGTTAACATATTCCCATATAAATATAATCCTGTAACCGGTGAAGTGCTCTGGTTTGAAAATGCGGAGATTGAATATTCATCCGAACCCGATTTTAATATTTGGGAAGAACAAAATAAAGTTCTTTTGGAAAACGAAGAGACCATCTCAAGAGTTTCAAATCTGGTGGTGAATAATAAAGAACTATCTTCTTATAGAAAAATTGGAAACGTTTCCAATCGTTCCCTGGTAGATCCCTCGGATCCTTACTCTCTCATCATTATTACAGATTCCGAAAGAGAACCATACTTTGATGATTTTATAACCTGGAAAAACGATCATGGAATTGTCACTACCACTTTTCTTACTTCCGATATTTATGTTGAATATACTGGCGTGAACGATCAGCAAAAGATCAAAAACTTCATTTACGATGCATATACAACGTATTCCGGCACAGCTAATCCTTTGGAGTATGTGATCCTGGGCGGAGATGACGAGATCATTCCCATCCGAACTGTATACATAAATACGGGTAATGGAACTGTAGACTGGAATATGCCCTGCGATCTTTATTACGGATGCCTGGATAATGACTGGGATGGAGATGGAGATGGAATTTATGGTGAAATTGGAGATAATGTAGATATGTTTCCGGAAGTCGCTATTGGTAGAATACCTGCTGAAACAGAAATTGAGTTCAATCATTTCTTTTATAAAACATACCAATATGTTGATGAAATTGCTGTAAGTAATGACATTGCTTATCTTTTTGGCGAAAACCTGAACTGGAATCCGGTAACCTGGGGTGGAGATTATAAAGACGAAGTTGCTATGCTTACTCCTTCACTCGAACAGGATTATCATGTTTTCAGGCTTTATGATAGAGATGGTACATTCAGTTCACAAAACGTGAAAGAAGCTATCAACAATGGTGTAAGCATAATGAATCACATGGGGCACTCAAATGAGAATATGGTGTTTGGTCAAAATATTAGTCACACACCCAATTACACAAATACTGAGTATGGATTTGCTTATACACAGGGTTGTTATCCTGCCGCTTTCGACGAAGCAACAAGCCAATCCAGCGAAAGCATCGGGGAGAACCTGGTGTTCTGTGAAGGTGGATTGTTTGCTTTTGTGGGTAACACCCGTTATGGCTGGTATAGTCCCGGCAGCACAAATGGACCCTCCCAACCTTACGATATCGAATTCTTTGATGCGATCTTCAACGAGAATATTCGGCAGCTTGGAAAAGCTTTAGATGAATCCAGGATCGTATTGGCAAACCAAGCTATAGGCAATGCTTATCTGCGTTGGGTGCATTATGAGCTTGTTTTGTTCGGTGATCCGTCGGTAGAAGTAAAAGCTGCGTCCGGTGAATTTCCTTACCTTCTTCCCGTCTCAGAAATATATGACGATACCGAACTTGGTGATGGTGATGGAACACCCAATCCGGGAGAACAGATCGAGATATATATTGAACTGAAAAACATGGAAGGTTGGGCAGATGCTACCGGTGTAACTGCGACTATCAGTTTTGAAGATCCCACCATTCAGGTACTGGTTGGTAATGTAAATTATGGTTCTATTCCTAATGGCACAACATTAACAGCAGATCCTTTTGTGGTGCAGGTTCCACAGAATTGCAATTATGATTCTTACGAATATACACTGCAAGTGTTTGCTCCTGTTAGTGGTGGTAACAGCTTTAACAAATCTTTCGAGTTAAGTTTTGAAGTATCACTATTTCAGCAGTACTGGCCCTGGATAACAAACAATTCCATTTTAAGTAATCCTGCGATCTGCGATTTTGATGGTAATAACAGTAAGGACCTGATGATAATTGATGCTTTTGCTAATGTGAATCTTCTTGATATTGAAGCTCAACAGATACCGGGATATCCATGGATAAATGATGTTGGTATGTGGCGTAGTACTGCTATTGGAGATATAAATAATGATGAGAATCTGGAAATTGTTTTTGCTACACGTGATGGACGCATTTTTGCCCTCGATAATAATGGGGAGATGGTTTTTGAATTTCAGCATGATAATGAACATTTATTAACACCAATAATTACTGATATTGATGGTGATAATAATTCTGATATAATCAGTTTTAGTATAGATAAGAAAATTTTTGCTCTGAATGCTTCGGGAGATCTTCTACCAAATTTTCCTGTAGAAATGTCCGAATTGAGTTTAGTGGAAATGGCTTCTGCTGATATTAACCAAGATGGATATAGTGAAATACTGATAGCTACACTCGATGGTTTGTTGAATGCTCTTGATTCCAGCGGTGAGAATATCGATGGATTCCCAGTAAACCTGACTACCCCTTTCAGTTCCTCACCAATAATTCTTGATAATCTGAAAATCGTTATTGGAACTTATAACAATAAAATTCATGTTGTGAGTAGTTCCGGGGAAATCCTGCTTTCAATGGATATCGAACACAGAATTGCCTGCTCTCCCATAGCTGCTGATTTTGATAATGATAATATACTAGAAATCGCCTTTGTTACCATCACGGGACAACTGTATATTATAGAACAGGATGGAGCTATTCTAAACGGATGGCCTGTTGATATTGGAAATTCTGTAATAAAAGCTCCACTGTCAGCAGACCTGGATAATGACAATGATTTGGAATTACTCTGCTTTACCAGTACAAATGATCTTTATGTTTATCATAGTGATGGTTCGGAAGTAGATTTTGCACCTGTTCCTGTGGGATTGATTGGCAATACACCTGCCAGCTTAGAAGATATCGATGGAGATGGAGATTTTGATATTATCTCCGGGATTACTACAGGTGCTTTTATAATTGACTGCAAACTTCCCAAAGGATTGAAAACACCATGGAAAACCTATCGCGGTAATCTGTTGAGAACAGGCTTTTATGGTGATAACGAACTCTTTACGAGTACTGATGAAAATGTGCCTCAGGTTGTAAAAGCCATGCTGAATCAGAATTATCCGAATCCTTTCAATCCCACTACTACCATTTCATTTTCATTACCTGAAAATAGTTCCGTTGAACTAAATATTTACAATATCAAGGGACAGAAAGTAAGATCTTTACTGAATGACCAGCGGGATAAAGGTGGTTATTCGATCGTATGGAATGGTAATAATGATAATGGGAATTCTGTGAGTTCCGGTATTTACTTCTACAAACTGGAAGCAAATAATAGAACGATCGATACGAAAAAATGCATCCTTCTAAAATAAACAAAAATAAATGCAATTTACGGGCGGTAGATAACCGCCCGTTTTTTTTCGATTTATCTTATTTAAAAATAAAGACGGGCAAAAAATAATCATCGCTAAAAGAGTACAAATAAAAAGTTCTTGCTATATTTTCAAAAATCAGAAAATTCGTAACAAGCAATAAACAGGAAGGAATTATGAAAGGAAAAGTTAAGTGGTTTGATGAAGCCAAGGGATATGGTTTTGTTATGTCTGAAGAAGGAATAGAATATTTTATACACTGGAAATCGATCGTGACCATTTCCGACAGGGGAAGAAAATTCCTCGTTAAAGATGAAGATATCGAATTTGATCTTATCGAAACAGATAAAGGTACTCAGGCTATAAATGTGATAAGATTGCATCCATAGATCTTATTAATTCATTATTTTAGCGACGTCTGAACGTCGCTTTTTTTTTTATGATTAATTTTCTACCAACTTCCAAAAAAGATATGACCCAACAGGGTTGGAAACAGCTCGATATTATAATCATCACCGGTGATGCTTATGTAGATCATCCTGCTTTTGGTCCGATTCTTATTGCCAGGTTCCTGGAAGCAAAAGGTTTTAAGGTCGGTATTATCTCCCAACCGGACTGCAAAACAAATTCTGATTTTTTAGAACTGGGAAGACCCAGCCTGTTCTTTGGTATCTCTGCCGGAAATATGGATTCCATGGTAAACCTTTATACAGCACAAAAAAAGCTGAGATCGGAAGATGCTTACTCACTGGGAGGAAAAACAAGACTGCGACCCAATCGGGCAACTATTGTCTATACTCAAAAAGTACGAACTCTTTTTAAAGATGTTCCGGTAGTGCTTGGCGGCATCGAAGCAAGTTTACGCCGGATCCCGCATTACGATTACTGGAGCAATAAACTGCGAAATTCTATCCTTTTCGATTCCAAAGCTGATATACTGGTTTATGGAATGGGTGAAAAACCTGTGCTGGAAATTGCTGAACGATTTGC
>CBFDCX010000146.1:0-5060 GCA_965603415.1 uncultured bacterium | reverse complement strand
TCATGTGGGTGATATCAATGATTCAACAGCTACATTCTGGGATGTGCTCTACGACGATACATTGGGACCGGATTCAACCTATGCGACAGGAAATCAGCATAATGCCGGTATCAAACATTATGTCAGCTTGAGTTATTCCTATAAATTTAAGGGTTGGCTGAATCTTTCCCAGTCTATTTCCGGAAATGAAGTCTGGTTCGATCGTGATAGAGAAGGTACAAAATTAGTGCGAGGAACAGATTACAGCACAAGATCTTCTCTCTCGTTCAACCTGTACGGAATCAGGCAGATGCCTACATTCTATTTATCTGCTGTCAGACATATCATCACGTCCAGAGTTAGTTTTACATATAAGCCTGATTTTTCCAGGAATGACAGATTCTATTATTTTGGTGGGATTGGCTTGAGCTCAGGAGTAAAACAAAGACAAGTCAGTTTTTTGTTGAGCAATACATGGCAATTAAAACTTAAACAAACTGCGAATACCAAGGAACGGAAGATAAATGATTTCTTCAAAATCAGTTCTTCTATAAGTTATGATTTTGAGAAAGAAGGAAGAGGATTCGCTGAGACTATTGGTCACAGTATAAATCTGAATCCGAATAAATTTACATGGAGCGTTATCGATCTTTCAACAACACCTTCCGGCTCGATCACCCAGGAAACTTACGGGATAAAACTTAAAGATTGGAATCCTGAAAAATGGGACTGGGCAGTTTCAAACTGGACCTTTAAAGTTACCACGAAATTGAATTTTTCTGGTGATGCGAATTATATAGATTATTTTCCTACTCCCCCAAATGAATTTGTTACAGGAGAATTTTTTCAGAGTGATACGCTTTCTCTGGAAGATGATAGAATGATAACCACCTTAGAAGAATTGGATGAGTTGAACCGGGAGAAAAAGAACTGGTTATTCAATTTTTCCCATTCCTATAAAACCAATAAAACCTCATACGAAATTAATAATTATACTAGCGATCTTCGTATGTCTGTTTCTGCTAAACTTACCCGGAATTGGTCGATTAATTATGATAATTACATAGACCTCAAAGACGATGAACTGGTCTCACACAACTTTACTATTACGCGCGATCTTCATTGCTGGAAAGTTTACTTCAAATACACCAGACAGGGAGATTACTGGAGTTACCGGTTCCAACTATTTAATATCAAACTTCCGGAGGATCTTAAATTCAGGACTTCGGATCATGGCTATAAATAATCTTGTAAACGAGAATAAGAGAGTGAAATTATGGATTTGAAAAAAGCTGTGTTTCTCGATCGTGACGGAACGATAAACTACGATGAAAACGGATATATCAACAATCCCGATGATTTCCATCTTTTTCCATTCGCAGGAAAGGCAATAGCAGAACTTAACAAAATGGATTACTTGATCTTTGTAGTTACTAACCAGTCCGGTGTTGCCAGGGATATTTATAAGATTAAAGACATTGAAATTATACATGATAAAATGAATTCCTGCCTGAAAGAATTTGGAGCACACATCGATGAAATATTTTTTTCACCCTACCATAAACATGGAAAAATCAAGCCTTACAATGTAGATCATGAAGACCGTAAACCCGGGTTGGGAATGTTCAAAAAAGCATTGAAGAACTATAGTTTTAATATTAAAAATTCCTTCATGATCGGGGATAGATACGCAGATATCGTTTTCGGAAAGAAAGCAGGATTAACTACCATACTTGTCCTTACAGGTAATGGAGAAAAGGAATTTTTCCAGAAAAGAAATGACAGGGAATATCAACCCGATTATGTTGTTAAAAATTTGATTTCGGCGGTGAAATTAATTCGATGGATGAAAGATAAATGAAGACAATCTTGATGGCAGTTATAGTAATTTTCATAATAGTATCCTGCGGAAAAACCGAATCCGGTCCTACTTCTATCGAACCGCCAGCAGTTCCTACTCTGGACAGCCTGTTTTTTGGAACGGATTCCACCTTCGAAATTGTTACGTGGAATATCCAGAACTTTCCTAAACTGAATATGATAACTGCAGATTACGTGATTCAGATCATTATGGCTATCGATGCAGATGTGGTTGCCCTGCAGGAGATCGAGAGTAATAGCTATTTTGATTATGTAGTTGATGAATTAAATGAAATCGATTCCATCTATATTGGAGACAGATTTAACAGCAACCTGGCTTATATTTATAAAAGTGATGTAATAGATATTGATGACATCTTTGAGATCTATAATTCTGATGACTATAATCGGGAATTTCCACGGTCACCCCTGGTAATGCAGATGCACTATAATGGGAATGATATTCATGTAATAAATAATCATCTCAAAGCAATGGGTGATGGTGCTATGAACTTGAACGATCCCTGGGATGAAGAAACCCGCAGGTTCGATGCATGTAATCTTTTAAATGAGTATATTGCAGCAAATTTAGTACTATCAAATGTATTTATTTTGGGCGATTTGAATGATATTCTTACCGATGAGCAAAGCAATAATGTTTTCTGGGTGTTTATTTCTCAACCCGATAGTTATATCTTCACCGATATGGAAATTGCAGAGGGAAGCTATTCAAACTGGTCATATCCCGGTTGGCCCAGTCACCTTGATCATATCCTGATAACAAATGAACTCTTCGATGAATTTGCTTTGCCTTCAACTGTAATTCAAACCTTGAAGATCGATAATTACCTGGAAGGCGGTTGGGATGAATATTATGATAATGTGTCCGATCACCGACCAGTGGGGCTGAAATTATTTTTTGAATAAAAAATGGGGTGAATTATGAAAAAATTAATTGTGTTATTAATTGTATTTTTTGTATTTTCATATTTGGTTGCTGGTGAATCGCTTTATGTACCGGGGCAGATTCTGGTTCAGCTTGAAGAAAATACAAACGAGAATGTGCAACTGATCTCAGAGAGCTTTTCAAATTTTAATCTAAAACCGGTAAAACAATTATCACGCAGAATGCATATCTGGCTTTTTGAATATGATACAGGTATTCAGCGGGATGAATATGTACTGATATCAGTGAAGGATCATTCCATGGTAAAAGAAGCTCAATTCAATCATTATGTACAGGAGCGGGAAACATATCCCGATGATCCTCATTTTGATCTTCAATGGGCATTGGAAAATACCGGGCAAACCGGCGGACTCTTTGATGCCGATATCGATGCTCCCGAAGCATGGGATTTGAATACCGGCGGTATTACAGTTCTTGGTGATACTCTGGTTGTGGCAATTGTGGATGGCGGAGCATATATTAGTCATCCCGATATTAACTGGTGGAAGAATTACGATGAGATTCCCGGTAACGGAATCGACGATGATGAGAATGGTTATATAGATGATTATGACGGCTGGAATGCCTATAACAGTACAGGCAATATAATAACCAGCAGTCATGGTACTCATGTTTCAGGAATTGCCGGTGCTATTGGTAATAACGGACTGGGAGTATGCGGTGTAAATTGGAATGTACAAACGATGCCTGTGGCAGGTTCTTCAAATACGGAATCTGTAGTAGTAGAAGCTTATGGATATGTTCTGGAAATGCGCAGTATTTATAATGAGACATATGGAGATTCAGGAGCTTTTGTGGTTGCTACCAATTCATCTTTTGGAATTAATTATGGTAACCCGGCAAATTACCCGCTCTGGAGTGCCATGTATGATTCTATGGGAGTAGCAGGAATTTTAAGCGCTGCTGCCACAATGAATATAAATGCGAATGTTGATGAAACCGGTGATATGCCCACAGCCTGCGACAGCGATTACCTGATAACAGTTACAAATACCACTAACCTCGATGTGAAGAACGGTTCAGCTGCTTATGGTCTTACCACTATCGATCTGGGAGCACCTGGAACTGTCATCTATTCGACAGATCAATCTAACAGCTACAGCTACAAAACAGGTACTTCGATGGCAACACCGCACGTAACAGGTGCAGTTGCTCTGCTTTTATCAGCAGCACCAGAAGAACTATTGAACCAATATATGGAAAATCCCGCTGAAGTAGCATTACAAATAAAAGATTATATTCTGGAAGGTGTGGATATTCTACCATCACTTGACAGCTTGACCGTTTCCGGCGGAAGACTGAATATTTTCAATTCACTCGATCTGATGCTAAACCAGAATTTTGCTCAAAACGATTTGCCCGAATCGACGATTTTTCTTAATAATTATCCTAATCCTTTTAACCCTGAAACAACTATCTCATTTAATCTCACCGCAGAGGACGCTAAGAACGCAAAGTTGGAAATCTATAATCTGAAAGGTCAAAAAATAAAAACATTATATCCGTTTCCATCCGGGAGTTTAGGAACGAAAAGTGTGGTTTGGAATGGAACTAATGAAAACAATCAACCAGTGAGTTCAGGTATTTATTTCTATAAACTGAATATTCAAAATTCATCGGTTAAAAAGATGTTGTTGTTGAAATAGAAATCGTGATATAGTGACAGAACATTGTTCTGTCATTCCAGAATTCCAAAGTTGGGATTTTGGAACGAGGGTTGAAATAAAACATGGAGTGAATTATGAAAAGAGTTTTAGTTTTATTATTATTTTCAGTTTTATTATTTTCCGAGGAACTTCCCAAAGTAGAATATGAAAAACTTACTTTTGGAGAGAAAAATACACTAGAGGTTATGACCTGGAATATACAGAATTTCCCCAAAAGCGAATATACGGTCGATTATGCAACGGGAATAATATTAGCTATTGATGCCGATGTTATCGGATTGCAGGAGATCCAGAGTGACTCCGCTTTTACAGTGCTGCTGAATAGTTTACAGAAACAAGATCCTGAAGATAAATGGAACGGATTCCGGGCAGACACTAATGAATGGGAAATGAACCTGGCATATCTCTATAAATCCAGTGTGATAAATGCGGATAGTATTTACCAGATCTATCCCGATGATGAAAAGTATCATCAACCCTTTCCTCGCAAACCTCTGGTACTGGAGTTTTCCTGTTTTGACCAGAAATTCTATATCATAAATAATCACCTGAAAGCAATGCCGGGTGAGAAGAACATTGTGCGTAGA
>CBFDCX010000145.1:0-5077 GCA_965603415.1 uncultured bacterium | reverse complement strand
GTTCTGGTCTTTTGACGCATAAGAAAAATTCATCCGCATAGTGTTCTTACCGCTACCATCACAATGGAATACACTTCCTACAACAAAAGCAACTTTCTTTTTTATGGCTTTCAGGAACAATTCCTGGGCATCCATATACTCGGGCAGGGTTACAAACAGGAACAATCCACCTTCGGGATTTGTCCAGGTTACACCTTCCGGCATATATTTTTCGAAAGCGGCGATCATAATATTTTTCTTCTCTTTGTAATTTTGAATTGTCTTCTTCAGATTTTTATTGAAGTATCCTTTTTCAATGTATTTTACAGAAATCTTCTGAACAAATGGGGATGTGCAAAGATCTGTTCCTTGTTTTGCCATAATAAATTTATTGGTAATATCTTTATGAGCTATCACCCAACCGATCCTGAAACCGGGTAAGAAAATCTTGGAAAAAGTTCCCAGGTTGATCACGTGACCGGTATTATCCAATGCAAAAATACTAGCCTGGTCTTTTCCTTCGAAACGGATCTGTTTATATGGACTATCTTCCACGATGAGCACATCATATTTTTTGGCAAGAGCCAGTATTTCTTTACGTCTGAATTCCGGCATTGTTACTCCAGCCGGATTCTGAAAATCGGGGATGATGTAAATGAATTTGGGCATATCGTTTTTTGCTTTTAGATCTGCCAGAACCTCTTCCACCCTATCAGAGCGCATACCATGTTCGTCAAATTCGATACCGATCATATTTGCACCATAAGCGTTAAATGCCTGCAAGCCACCCAGGTATGAAGGAAGACCTACCAGTACTTTATCACCACGGTCGATAAATACTTTTCCAAGTAGATCGAGACCCTGCTGGGAAGCTGTAGTTATCATGATGTTATCTATAGTAATATCGAAACCCAGTTCCTTATAATTCTCCATGATAAGTTCTCGCAACCTATCGTCACCTTCGGTAGCACCGTACTGCAGAGCTGCAGCTCCATCCTGCTCGATAACTTCTTTCACAATATCAATAAGTTCTTTTCTGGGAAAAGTTTCCGGGGCTGGAAGGCCACCGGCAAATGAAATAATTTCGGGATCTTTTACCAGCTTAAGAAGTTCACGAATTGCAGATTTTTTCATTCCTTTTGCATTTGTGGAAATAATTTCCTGAAAATTACTGATCACTTTCTCTCTCCTTTTATTTTTATTTGTTTATATATTTAATTAATTTAAAATCCTCAATTTGTTTTTTTATATTAGGTAATAATTGTCGAGCAATTTTTATTGTTACTTTCCTCATATTATTTTCAGGATTAAAATCTTCTTCCAGAACTTCAGTATTATCGTATATGAATGAGATCAGGCTTGAAAGTTCAACAGGCACTTCCAGAGTAATAATTATGCTATTCTTAATGACAAATTCACTCATCTTTTTAACCAGTTCTTCCATTCCTTCACCATTTTTAGCAGAAATAAAAATACTATCGGGGTATTCTAACATCAATTTCTTTTTTAGAAAAAGGAAATGTTTTCCACTCACCAGATCCATTTTATTGAAAACTACCAGGATGTTTTTGTCTACCGCTCCGATCTCTTCCAATACACTATTAACAGAATCCATCAATTCCAGAATATTAGATCGTGACACATCCACTACATGCAGCAGCAGGTCTGCTTCTATCACTTCCAGCAAGGTAGAATGAAAAGATGTGACAAGTTTGTGTGGAAGTTGCCTGATAAAGCCGATAGTATCAGTTATCATCATCTTTTCACTCTGATCGATATATAGAGAACGTGTTTTTGAATCGAGGGTAGCAAAAAGCCAATCGGCAGTGTAGCGGTTCTCTTTTGTAAGCCTGTTAAATAATGTAGATTTCCCGGCATTAGTATAGCCAACTAACGCAATTGAGAGTATATTTTCTCTCTTTTTTCTTTTTGTTAACGATGTGCTTTCAATGGTTTTCAATTTCTTTTTCAGGATGGATGTTCGTTTACGGATGAGACGTCTATCCACTTCTATCTGGGTCTCACCCGGGCCTCTGAAACCGATACCACCCTGGATCCTGGAGAGATGCTTCCACATTCTTTTAAGCTTGGTGTAGGCATATTCCAATTGAGCAAGTTCCACCTGTAATTTTGACTGCCTGGTACGGGCGTGTTTGGCAAAAATATCCAGGATGAGTTCTGTTCTATCCACCACATTGCAGCCTGTTATATCAGAAATATTACGTGATTGTGAGGGTGAAAGATTATTATTAAACATCATTGTATACACTTTAGAGTTTATTGCCATACTCTTTATTTCCTGCAGTTTGCCTTTACCGATATAGGTGGCTGTATCTGGTTTTTTAAGGGATTGCACAAATGAATCCACAACTTCCACTTCCGCTGTTTTTGCCAGGTGATTTAATTCTTCCATGGATTCATCGTAATGTTCACGGGATGTTTTTCCCCAGAACACACCAACCAGGAATACTCTATCTTTAATTTTCTGCATAGTATCAGGATTCGTAAACAAGTACCTTTTTATTTTCTTTACGCCACTTCAGGAAGTCTTCTTTGATTTCCATTTTCCAGATCGTTTCCTTGTTTTCATTTTCAAACGTAAGAATACGCAAATAATGCATACGTTCATCTTTACCGCGGAAACTTTTCTGTGGCAATTCCACAATGATCTCTCCATCTTTCTTAAGGATGGTTACTTCATTAATAAAAATCCCGGGTACTATCTCGATGATAGCTCTTGCTTCTACAATGCCGGAACTTACATCTCTGAATTTAATCTTCATATCTCCACCTATCTTATTTGTCCTATATCACTCAGCATTTTCTGAAACCACTTTTGGTCTGTATCAAATGATTTACCTCCCTGTATGCGTGAAAAATCGATCACACTCATTTTATTGTTGTTGTCCTCATCCAGTCCAATTACTCCGCTTTGTCCGTTCAAACCTGCCTTCAAAGCCATATCTGCAGTTTGGAATATCAGATCGAGATCACGCTTGTTGGGAGCGGCAGAACGTGCAAAGTATCCACTCTTCTGAACTAAAGTTTTTTCTGCTTTCAATGATTTAGAAAATTTTCTGGCAAACCATTGTCCCGGATTTATTTCATCTATTCTCACGTGCCCGAAAGCATCTCTGCCGATCTCTTCACCTTTCGATTCCATTTCAGCTACTATCGTTTCGATCCCGGCACCTTCGCTGAGAAAAATATTCACATTATCTTTTTCATCCATTAACCTGTTTAATCTTTCAAGTTCCTTATTTATATCAATGGCTATTTCGGGAATATATACCGCATCGATATCCCAGCGTTCTTTTGCTAATAAAATATCCGGCAGGAAAGATCGTTTATTTAATCTTTTACGATATTCACAAGCTGTATATGCCGTAAGCCATCCGCTGTAACGCCCCATAATTTCGTGAATGATCAACTGCCTGGAACTGGTGGTATTTTCATTAGCAATATTTTCAAAAAAAATAGCTCCCTGCTCTGCTGCAGTCCAGGCACCCAGTGATTGATGAATAGGTTCCACGTCATTATCTACGGTTTTGGGAATACCTACTACAGTAAGATCATAACCGGTTAAAGCAAGGTAATCTGCCAATTCTGCTGCCGAAGTATTCGTATCATCACCACCGATGGTATAAAGAATAGTAACACCGTCTTTCATCAGTTGTTCGGCTGCAACATTAAGCGGATTTTCACCTTTTTTTACATAACCTTTCTTTACGCAATCTGCTATATTGGTCAGTCTTACCCTGCTATTACCAAAAACACTGCCACCAAAGTTATATAATAACTCAGCAGAATTCCGCACATTTTTTGGTACGCTTATATAATTTCCTAATAGAAGCCCTTTATATCCATTTAAATAGCCAATGATTTCGGTATCGGGTACTATTTCGGTATATTTCTCGATCAGTCTGCCAATGGTAGCTGATATACAAGGAGCCATTCCTCCGGCAGTTAATATTGCCACCTTATCTTTTGCCATTAATTCTCCTGAAATTTATTAATCACCAAAACTTATGCCAATACTTCTGGCGGTTTTCACAAGATCAGAATTAACATCGACCAGATGATATTGAGCTGTAGCATCTTTTAATGGTACACAAACGATCTTTCCATTTCTGATAGCAACCATCTTGCCGAAATCCTTTTCCAGAACCATTTCAAAGGCTTTTACTCCAAATTGAGTCGCCAGAATACGATCATAGGCAATGGGTATTCCCCCACGTTGAAGATGTCCAAGAATAGTAACTCTGATATCTGTTTCTACACCAGAATCTTTAAGTAGATTCATAAGTTGGATACCCGCACCGTGTTTGTGTGTTTGATAATTTTCTTCTTTTGGAAAAGCACCTTCTGCGATAACGATATTCACGAATCCTCTTCCATTAATAATACGTTTTGATATTCTATTTTTAACTTTTTCAATATCATAAGGAATTTCCGGAATAAGACAAACCTCTGCCCCACCCGCTACAGCAGAATGGAGAGCTATCCAGCCGGCTTCCCGACCCATTACTTCCAAAATGAATATGCGATTATGACTGGCAGCAGTTGTAACCAATTTATCCACGGCATCGGTGGCTATTTCTACAGCAGTGGGAAAACCAAAAGTATAATCCGTTGCACTGAGGTCATTATCGATAGTTTTGGGTACGCCAATGATATTACAACCCATCTCAAAAAGCCGTTGAGATATTTTCTGGGAACCATCACCACCAATATTTATTACGGCTTGAACATTGAGGAATTCCAGTTTACGGAGCATATCTGCAGAACGGTCTTCTTCTTGCCAGGTGCCGTCTTTTTGTTGAACAGGCCAGGCAAAAGGACCGTTTTTATTGGTAGTTCCCAGAATTGTGCCGCCGCGAACGTGTATACCTGCTACAGATGGCAGATCCAAGGTTTTTATTTCCATGGGATCCTGCAAAATGCCATTGAAGGCATCAATGCTGCCGATGATCTCCCAATCCTGCTCTTTCGATGCCCTTTTTACGATTGCCCTGATAACTGCGTTCAAACCCGGACAATCTCCTCCACCGGTTGCCACCAGACACCTTTTCTTCATATACACTCCACGTTATAAATA
>CBFDCX010000144.1:0-5078 GCA_965603415.1 uncultured bacterium | reverse complement strand
ATTCTCGATCAGTTCGGGAACATCGCAGTAATTTGTCAGGTTACAGCGTCCCTTTCCTGTGATCAGAAGTTTCTTTCCCAACACAGGATTCTTTTCAACGAGAAGAGTTTTCCTGCCGTGTTTTGCAGACGTACCTGCAGCCATCAGCCCGGCAGCTCCCCCACCGATCACGATCACATCGTACAAATAAATAAACCTACTGATTCTAAACTTTTTTCAGAAACATTACATACAATGGACGAATCGCAGACAGGATGACACCTACCACATACCACCAGATATTTAAAGTAATTATTTGTGGAATGAATTTAATCAGCACTATCAGAACAAACATGGCTGCTAATTGAGCTAATTTGATATCCCAGATCGTGAATAGCTTCAATCTTTGATTAAAATAAGAAATAATTTTCATCTTTCCTCCTATTTAACTTATCCAAATTTTAGAATTTAAATAATTTCAACAAGTTTTTTCTTGGTTCAAAAAACATTTGACCAAAAAAGTTTCCTTTCAAAACTGGCGTTAGAATTTATAAAGGGAGAAAGAACTTATGAGATATTTTATTCGTTCACAATGCAAATTTGCTGCAACAATTAAAGTAAGTCTCTTCCTTTTACTCCCCTGTTAGGGGAATAATACAATTTTTACCACAAAACAAAATTAAAATTTATCAGGAGAAAAAATAAATGGAATATCCTTTTGAAAAAATAGAGAAGAAGTGGCAGAAGATCTGGGCAGAGAAAAAAATATTCAATGCCGAGGATTTTTCTAAAAAACCTAAATATTATGTTCTTTCCATGTTTCCTTATCCATCCGGAGCGCTGCATATGGGGCACGTTTCCAATTACTCTATCGCAGATGCTATCTCACGTTATAAGATGATGCAGGGCTACAATGTGATGCAGCCAATGGGCTATGATTCGTTTGGACTGCCAGCAGAGAATTTTGCTATAGAACAAAACACTCATCCCAGGAAAACAACGGATGAGAATATAGATATTATGCGGAATCAGTTTGATTCTATCGGTTTTGGCTTGGATTGGGACCGTGAAGTAAGTACCTGTCATTCGGATTATTACAAGTGGGGACAGTGGCTTTTTAAGAGAATGTATGAAAAAGGACTGGTTTATAAAAAAACATCTTTTGTGAACTGGTGTGATTCCTGCCAGACCGTGCTGGCAAATGAGCAAGTTGAGGATGGAAAATGCTGGCGGTGTGAGTCGGTTGTTCGTCAAAAAGAACTGGAACAGTGGTTTTTCAAAATTACAGATTACGCTGAAGAACTGCTGGATTTCTCCAAAGTCATTGAATGGCCAGAGCGTGTGAAAACAATGCAAACAAACTGGATCGGGAAAAGTTTTGGAACAGAAATGTGGTTTAAATTGGAAAATTCCGAGGATATCATCAAAGTTTTTACTACGCGACCCGATACGATCTTTGGATGTACGTTCATGGCTCTTCCACCTGAACATCCACTGATGATAAAATGGCTGAAAAATGAATCTGAAGATTCCAAGATAAAAAAATTCTGTGAAAAAGTAATGAATGAAGACAAAATAACTCGAACAGCTGAAGATACGACAAAAGAAGGAATGTTCACAAACAGATATGCACTCAATCCTGTAAATAGTGAAAAAGTCCAGATTTGGATTACGAACTATGTTTTGATGGATTATGGAACCGGTGCCGTGATGGCTGTTCCTGCACATGATCAGCGGGATTTTGAATTCGCAAAAAAATATCATATTCCCATAAAAATAGTTATTCAAAATCCTGAAAAAAGTTTGGTTCTGGAAGAAATGACCGAAGCTTATATTGAGCCTGGGATACTGGTTAATTCGGCTCAATTTGACGGTATGGAAAGTGTTGCTTCACAAAAAGCTATCACAGATTGGATGACAGAGCAGAAAACCGGAAAACACACAATAACTTACAAGCTGCGTGATTGGGGGATCTCCCGTCAAAGATATTGGGGAACTCCAATTCCAATTGTTTATTGTGAAAATTGTGGAACTGTGCTTGTTCCCGATGAAGACCTGCCGGTGAAACTACCGGAAAATGTTCAATTGGGCAAAACAACACAGAATCCACTACTTTCTGCCAAAGGATGGGTGAACACGACTTGTACCAAATGCGGAGGTGCAGCAAGAAGAGAAACAGATACAATGGACACTTTTGTGGATAGCTCGTGGTATTTTGCCCGTTATGCCGATGCCAAAAACGATAAGATACCGTTCACTAAAGAAAAAGCAGATTACTGGCTGCCGGTCGATCAATATATTGGCGGCATCGAACATGCCGTGATGCATCTGATGTATGCGCGTTTCTTCCATAAATTCATGCGGGATATCGGACTGGTGAGTTCAGATGAACCGTTTGCACGTTTACTCACACAGGGAATGGTGACGAAAGACGGTGCCAAGATGAGCAAATCCAAAGGTAATATAGTCGATCCGCAATATATTATAGATCGTTATGGCGCAGATACGGTGCGGGTTTTCATGTTATTTGCTTCCCCACCCGAAAAGGATGTGGAATGGAGCGATGAAGGCGTGAAAGGAGCATTCCGTTTTTTGAATCGTGTGTGGAGATTATTTGAAGAAAACTTGGAATTGATAAAGGAAATTTCAACCACAAAGGGATGCAAAGAAACACAAAGTATTTCTTCAGAAATTAAAAATCTGCGTTACAGTACGCATTACACTATCAAAAAAGTACTGAATGATATCGAGGACAGGATGCAGTTCAACACAGCTATCGCTGCTATTATGGAGCATCTGAATAACGTTTATGGTATCAATGAACCGGAAGATCTTAATGAAACAGAAAAAGCAATTTTTGCTGAATCCTGTGCAGTTATCCCCAGGTTACTCTACTTCTTTGCTCCGCATATTTCGGAAGAGTTATGGAAGCTGATAGGAAACGAAAATCTTGTTCATGAAACCGGCATGCCGGAATACAATCCTGAATATTTAATTAAAGATGAAATCACCTATGTAGTGCAGATAATGGGAAAACTTCGTGGTAAATTAGAAGTCCCGGTAGATACGTCACAGGAAGACATAAAGAAACTGGCATTGGAAATAGAGAACGTAAAAAAGCACCTGGAAGGAAAAGAAGTTAAGAAAATAATTGTAGTACCCAGGAAACTGGTAAGTATTGTAGCGAAATAATTTGCCACAGAGACGCAGAGGACACAAAGATAAATTAAATGTAGGGGCAACTCGTGAGTTGCCCTTTTTGTTAACATTTTACCTACCCAAGAATTCTTACAATTGCGGACTTGACTTGCAGCGATCCGCCAGTTGCCAGAGAGTATGAGTCGAGAACGCAAAATAGGAAAATATCATTTTATTGACAGTCATCTGATTCAAAATAATTTCAACATAGCAAAACAGGAGGTTCTATGGAAACATATTACATTCACAACTTTCATAATTCTTTTGGAGATTTCACAATAAATAATTATAAGTTCACAAAATTCAAAAAAGATGATCCCAAAAGCTTTGGTGACTTGATTACCCATAAATGTGTAATAAGAAAGCAAAAAGAGAAACCTTCAGTTCTGTATGACAAGAAAACTGAATTAGATGATATTTGTTTGCTGCTTTCATTTTTTTTTGGATATGATATTTACTCTTCTGACAAGACAAATCAATGCACATATACTGATTGTCGTCATTTCACGTTTAATACAATATCAGATTGCATAATAGAAACGTATTCAGGAATTCCTTATTATCGGGCATTTAAAAAGATTTTAACGATAATTAAAAAAGATTCATGGCTTTATAAATATAATAATGGATCTCACCTCAAACTATTGAAAGAAGCACTTAAACAGCAAAGTAGGGAATCTAAATATATGAATTTCTTTATTATTTGGGAACATCTTTTCTATTTACTCAATAAATCTTGGATGACCGAAAATCAAATGAAAAGGATTTCAGCAAAAGAAAAGTTATCATTTTTGCTAGTTTATTATGATTTTGATTATAATAAAGACAAAATTGAAAAATTACAAGAATTGGTTAGAATTAGAAATACAATTATACATGACGGAATTGTACCAGAATTTGGTGCTTATCCAAAAGAAGTATGGATTTTTTATGATTTAACTCAATTCTTAGTTGCAAAAACTTTAAATCTAAAACTCAAAAGTGCTGCAAAATCTGAAAATTATTTTACGGAATTTCTTAATGAACCAAGAAAAAATGAAATACCAATTTAATATATTTTAAAAATTTCATTTCTAATAAATTCACTTACTATTCACAATTTATTTTCAGTTTTGTTCTTGGAGATTGAATGGATTTCATAACGATCATATTTATAGCATTGGGATTAGCTATGGACGCCTTTGCTGTATCCATTGCCAGTGGAGTTACACTAAAAAAAGTAGAATTCCAGCATGCATTCAGGGTTGCACTCTTTTTTGGTGGATTTCAGGCGCTGATGCCACTTCTTGGGTGGCTGGCAGGAAGCAGTTTCAATTCTCATATTGCAGCTTTTGATCACTGGGTTGCTTTTGGACTGCTGGCTTTTATCGGTGGTAAGATGATCTATGAATCGACCGTCCTGGAAAAAGCAGAGAAGAAAACCGATCCTCGTAACCTGACGATCCTGTTTATATTGGCAATTGCTACCAGCATCGATGCTCTGGCGGTGGGACTCAGTTTTTCATTCTTGAATGTAACGATAATGGAACCTGTGATAATAATTGGAGTAATTACCTTCCTGCTCTCATTTGCCGGTGTTTATATTGGTGCAAGAACAGGTTCATTTTTTGAGAATAAGATCGAAATTATTGGTGGTTTTATATTGATCGGAATAGGTTTAAAGATACTGATAGAACATCTTTTATCAGGATGAAATTAAAATTGGTGCAAAAGGGGGAATTGTCGATCCGAAGAAACACTGTTTCTTCTCTGTCAGCGCTACTTCGCCACCAATTTTTCATTGCATTCAAAATTGGATTCTGGCTCGTGGTCGAAATCAGCAAGAAGAAGGGGATTCTCGTCCCCAAATAATCTTAAAGAAAAGAATTGGTGCAGAAGGGGGGACTCGAACCCCCACAGGC
>CBFDCX010000143.1:0-5099 GCA_965603415.1 uncultured bacterium | reverse complement strand
AATATCTGGTATGCTGCCAGCAGAAAAAGAAGAGCACTACTTGCATGAATGATCTTTTTTCTTCCTGCTCCCAGCAAAGCCCACACAGCAACCGAAATCTCAAATAACGCTGTAATTATTGATAATATGGGGGAGTAATTCATATAATAATCCTCATATTTTCATTCTTAAAATTTATGTAGAACCTCTTTATTTTAAAGGAATATGTCAAACGAAAAAAAATCAATTTAAAGAGAACTCTCTGCTTGTTCTCTCATTTCCAATTTTTGACGGAAGATTCGGACGGAGTGGACGTGGGCTTTTATTTAAACTGCAATCCTAAACCAAAGACCATATAACCTTTTTTCAAGTCTTTGAAATAATAATGAATCTCGGGGCGTAAATGCGGTCCGGGTCCTGCTTTGTAACCTATGAATATTCCATGCCGATAAGATTGAAAATCTAATTTCAGATCATCATCTGTAGCATTTCTGAAAAGACCACGATAACCGCCATAAATTCTATCACTACCGAAGATCAGCATAGGGTAACCTTCAAAGTAATTCAAGTCTTTAGTAAGTAAACTTGAACCACCCATATCGGCAGAAACCAGGAAAGGTTCAGCCAGGAGTTGGTATTTTATTTCTGCCATCACACCGCCACTCAAACCCGGAAGACCAAAAAGTTTGGCTCCGACTTCCCAGTTCTTGCCCAATCCCCGTCGTGTATGTATTTCCAGGTTGCATAACCAAACATCATCATCAGCGTTAATGAAAGAACCTCCGATTCCTGTTTTCATTTTACCTTTCGGCAAAACACCGGGAGATTGAAATACAGACATGGAAGAACAACCTGCGAGTATTATGCATAATAAAAGAATTATTGATTTCATTTTAGCACTTTTCCCATAGAAATATCTATATCAAAAAAATATTTTAATTTTCCCAAACTTGTCAAATCAAAAAATAATAGACACATTTTTACAAAACCCTAAAAAAGAAATCAGGAGATTTTTATATGAAAAACAAACTATTTCTCATCGATGGCACAGCGCTTATCTATCGTTCGTTCTTTGCCTTTATCCGCAATCCATTGTACAACAGCAAGGGATTTAATACCAGCGCCATTTACGGCACCATCAATGCTTTCCTGCGGATGGCAGAGCGCTACAACCTGCAGCATGTTGCTATCTCGTTCGACCGTCGGGAAAAAACCTTTCGTCACGAAATAACAGATATTTACAAAGCGAATCGTCCGCCTGCTCCCGATGAACTTCACGCCCAGGTGGAGCCGATAAAAGAATTCTTTGAACTGATCGGCATTCCGGAAATATCTAAAGCCGGATATGAAGCAGATGATGTGCTGGCAACCTTGGCAGAACAATATAAAAAAGATTATGATGTGATCATCGTTACTGGGGATAAAGATTTCGCCCAGATCGTGGATGAACAAGTTACACTTTACGATCCATCCAAAGAAAAAGTTACCAATTTTGATGGTGTGATAGAAAAGTACGGACTCAAACCGGAGCAGTTCGTGGATTACCTGGCTATCTGTGGTGACAGCGCAGATAATATTCCCGGAGTGAAAGGTATCGGTCCCAAAGGTGCAGCCAAACTTCTTCAGGAATTCGATACACTGGAGAATATTTACCAAAACCTGGATAAAATTTCTGCAAAGGGAACGCATGATAAATTAGTTGAATCAAAAGAAGCTGCTTTTCTTTCCAGAAAGTTAGCTGCTATCGTGCGGGATGTACCATTGGAAATTGCAGATGACAGAACATTCCTGTTCGATAAAAGCAAACTTAAAAATGCCATTAATTTCCTGAAAGAATTTGAATTGAACTCGATAGTTAAGAAGATAGTATTGAAAGAAGAACCGGCTGTTAAAAAGGAATTCAAAACAGAATTCGATTTTGCGGAAGAAACAAAAGGGATCAGATTCGAAACAGTTCTTATCGATAACGAAGGTGATTTCCAAAAAATGCTGCAGGAGCTGAAAAGCAAAGATGTAATTGCCATCGATACCGAGACCACTTCCACCGATCCGCTGCTGGCAGAACTGGTGGGAATTTCACTCTGCGCAAATAACGATAAAGCATATTACGTTTCCATTGCTCATCAGATGGCGGAAAATGTATCAAAAAAAATAGTGCTGGAACAATTGAAAAAGAATTTTCAGGGCAAGCTGCTTATTGCACATAATATCAAATATGACTTCCTGATTTTGCAGAATGCAGGCTGGGAAATAGCCAATGAAATATTCGATACAATGATAGCAGATTACCTCTTGAATCCCACTTCACGTCATGCGCTAAGTGCCTGCAGTAAGCGTGAACTGCACCACGAAATGATCCCGTTTTCCGATCTTATAGGCAAAGGGAAGAAGCAGATAACGTTCGATATGGTACCTGTAGATCAGGCCGCTGAATACTCGGCAGAAGATGCCAATATTACATTTCGTCTGCACAAGATATTCGAAAATAAATTAATTCAAGCCGACCTATTTACACTTTTTAAGGAAATAGAAATGCCGCTCTTCCACTCTCTGGCAAAAATGGAATTGAACGGCGTGAAGATCGATACAAAAATTTTATCTAAGATTTCTAAACGCAACCAGATAAGGATAGGTGAACTTACCCTGGAAATTTATGAATTAGCCGGTTCTCAATTCAATCTGAACTCTCCTCAACAATTAGCAAAAGTACTTTTTGAAGACCTAAGAATCGAACCCACCAAGAAAATAAAAACCGGTTATTCCACCGATGTTACAGTGTTGGAAGAATTAGCTAAAGAGCATGAAATTGCCCGCCTTTTAATGGAATACAGGCAACTCTCCAAACTGGAATCGACTTATGTTACAGCGTTGCCCAACTTGATAAATCCAAAGACCGGTCGGGTGCATTCTTCGTTCAATCAAACCGTAGCGTCCACCGGAAGATTGTCGAGTTCAAACCCGAATATGCAGAACATTCCCGTACGCACCGATCTGGGCAAAGAGATCCGTTATGCCTTTGTACCCGAAGATGAGAAAAGCGTAATTCTGGCAGCAGATTATTCACAGATAGAACTGCGTATTCTGGCAATGCTTTCCAAAGATGCTAAAATGATAAAAGCCTTTCAGAACAAAGAAGATATTCACCGTGAAACAGCCAGCATAATTTATGATATTCCCAAGCAGGATATTTCTTTGGATCAACGCCGTTATGCCAAGATCATCAACTTTGGACTTATGTACGGAATGGGTGCTTTTCGTGTTTCTAACGAACTGGGAATTTCCCGCAAAGAAGCTTCCGAATTCATAGAAAATTATTTCAGCAAATTCCCAACCATAAAAAATTATATCGATTCAGGTATAGAAAAGGCAAAAAAAGACGGTTATGTATCCACCATTTTTGGAAGGAAACTTTATCTTCCGGAACTGAATAGTTCCAATAAAATGAGAGTTAGTGAAGCTGAGCGCGTGGCAACAAATATGCCGATACAGGGCAGTGCTGCCGATATCATCAAAATAGCAATGATAAATCTAAACGAGAAAATTAAAGATGATTCCGATATAAAAATGATCATCCAGGTGCACGACGAACTGGTATTCGAAGTTAAGAAAGAAAGATTGGATTTCGCAAAAGAATTGATCGTTACAGAAATGGAGAATGCCCTGCCGAAAGAATATTCTGATATTGTTCCTTTGGTCGTGGATGTAGGAATTGGCAGTAACTGGTTTGAAGCACATTAGTAAAATATGAAATTATGTGTTTGAAATGGTAAAAAATTATCTAATTATACAAAATCAATAACATAAACTGCAGTAAAAATATTTAAAATTGGTTCTTATTGAATGTGTTTTATAAGATAATAATTATTTAAAGTATTTAATTTTATTAAGGTTGACACGTTTTTTTAAATATCCAGATTTGCCACCAAAATTTACTAAAGGCAGGAAAATTTTAATGGCAAAAAAAGTAACAATTTTCGGAGCAGGTTTGGTTGTGAAACCAATGGTAGATTATCTGGCAAAACATGGATATGATATTGTGATCGCCAGCAGAACATTAAGCAAAGCGGAAAAACTGGCAGCACCGCATTCAAATGCAACAGCAAAACAGTTTCTATCCGATGATGAACAAGCAATGGAAGAATTTGTAAAAGCAAGTGATCTGGTAGTGAGTCTGCTTCCTGCAATCTATCATGTGAAAGCGGCAAAAAAATGTATCGAATACAAAATAAATATGGTGACTACATCATACATTAGCTCGGAAATGCGGGCTTTAGATCAGGAAGCAAAAGATGCCGGAATTATCATTTTGAACGAAATCGGTGTTGATCCCGGTATCGACCATATGAGCGCAATGAAGATTTTTCACCATGTAGAAAATGAAGGTGGAAAGATCATCAGTTTTATGAGTTATTGTGGTGGACTGCCGGCTCCGGAAGCAAATACAAATCCTCTGGGGTATAAATTTTCATGGGCTCCCAAAGGTGTGCTGAAAGCTGCCGGGAACGGTGCGCGTTTTATGAAAGATGGAAAAATTATCGAGATCGAAGGAAAAGATCTTTTCAAGAATTATTGGTTAGTAGATGTGGAAGGTGCCGGTACATTTGAAGCTTATCCGAACAGGGATTCGACGGGTTACGTAGAACTTTATGGTTTGAAACACTTGAAAACAATGTATCGTGGAACTTTCCGCAATATCAGTCATTGTGATACCTGGTATATTATGTCTCAAATGGGATTTTATAAGGAAGACGAAATATTCGATAATCTGGAAGGAACGATTAAGGAATTTATTCTAACCAAGATGTTCAAAATGGATAAAGATAAATGTCTGAAAATGCTTCTGATGGAAAAATACAATCTTCCTGAAGAAAGCGTTATCCTGAAAAAATTTGAGTGGCTTGGTTTCTTCGATGATACACCGGTTCCAATTAAAAAGGGTGGAGCAGTAGATGTTCTTACAGCAATCATGTTAGGTAAAATGTCTTATGAAAAGGGTGAACGTGACCTTCTGGTTCTTCATCATCAGTTCATTGCTGAATATCCGGATAAAACGCAAAAGATTACATCCACGATGATAGATTACGGAATTCCCAATGGAGATACTTCGATGGCTCGCACAG
>CBFDCX010000142.1:0-5160 GCA_965603415.1 uncultured bacterium | reverse complement strand
GGCAGGTTGCTCAGGCTTTTCGCGGCAGGAATTGCAGAGATATCCAGTGTATGGCGGGTAAAATTTTCAAATGTACGGATGCCGCGTTCGCATAATATCACCTGCGGATTTCCAGCTTCGATGATATGTTCTGCTGCCAGCAGCCACTCTTCGATAGTGCTGCTCATACCACGCTTGAGAATGATGGGATTGTTTACTTTTCCCAGTTTCCAGAGCAGCCGGTAATTGTGCATGTTACGCGTTCCCACCTGCAAGATGTCCACGTATTCACTCATTTCATTAACGTCTTCCTCAGCGACAATTTCGGAGACCGATATCATGCCGGTTTCGTTTGCAGCTTTTTTTATAAATTCCAGCCCGGTCTTTCCCAATCCTTTAAAATTATAAGGAGAAGTACGCATTTTGTAGGCACCGCCCCGGAAGAAATTAATTCCCATTTTTTGAAGATGCTTCACGATTTTCAGCAGGTCTTCATAATTTTCTATCGTGCAGGGTCCGGCAACAAAGGTAAAATTATCTCTGCCTATCTTTTTGCCTTTAATCTTAATTTCAACCGGATCACCTTTTTGATGCTTAAGTTTTTTTAATATATTATCCATATTTTATAATCCAATCAGGAAAGCATTTCCCGCAAATCTTTTTCTTCCTGGAGCAAAATACCGAATTGCAATCCTCTATCGCTTACTATCAAATCTTCTTTTCCATAGACATCCAAGATCTCTTTAACGATCATTGTTCCGGTGGTGATGATATCTGCCCGGTAACGGTCGAAAGGCATTAATTGTGCAATTTGATTATTGCTCATACGCCGGAAGCGGTCTAACATTTCTTTGATCTCAGCAATTCTGAGAGAGCTTTTATGAACCACATCAGCATCGTATTTTTGCAAGCCGAATTTGGCTGCACTCAAACTGGTAACTGTTCCCCCGATCCCGATCATTTTAAATTCTTTGAAATCTGGTTGAACAAGATCATTCAACGCCTTTTGTGTGATGCTCACTTTTTCTGAATAATTTGTATCTTGGAAATTATGTAACCTTCTAATGCCCAGGTTCAAGCTCTGATTATAAATCATCTTTCCATTATGAAAATAGGTAAATTCTGTACTACCACCACCCACATCGAACATAACGATATTATTAAATTCCCTGAATTCTGTAATATTGGCTAACCCGTTTAGTTGAGCTTCTTTTTCACCACTTATGATATTGTATTTTAAACCGAATATTTTTTTTAGCCATTGCTCTAAAATAACAATATTCTTAGCATCCCGCGAGCAACTGGTTCCCACCACTATTATATTTTCGGTAAATAATCTGGCATAACTTATATTATCAAATAGAATTCTTTTTGTTTTATTTATTGCTGTTGATTTAAGATATCCATCTTTCATTTTCTTACCGAAAGCCGAGATGTTGGAATCACGGTGGAGGATATCCAAATTATTATTATTTTTCCTGGCAATAAGAAAGAGAACGTTGTTCGTTCCGACATCTATAACAGTAAATTTATTATTCACAAATTAATCCTTATTAGGATTCCAGAAGTTTTACATTTTCTGCCTGTAAACCTTTTTCCTTTACTTCTTTCAATTCAAATTCAAATATCATCTCACGGTTGGGAAGCTTAGATTGGTCTACTTTTTCAGGGAATTGTGTATTGTGCACAAAAGCAGTTTCGTAAGGTGATTCGCTTTTACGGGAATCGGTGATCCACAAACCACCACTCAGTTTTTTCATAAAACGCATAAAACCATAACCTTTGTCCGGGAAAAAGGAATAGCAGATACCTCTTACAATCCGCTTTCCATTATTGCTATCATGTCCTTCTATGGGAAGAAGGTCTGGAACGAGATAACCGGATGTAAAAACATCTGCTTCGTTTTTTAAGCTGTGAGCTACATTATTAAAGGCTAACACTTCCACTCTGCAGCCTTTGTTCTGCAGTGCGCGGACAACTTGAATAAAATCGCCATCCCCACTAACTAATAGAACGTAATCCAGTCTCTCAGATTGCATCAATGTATCAACAGCCATATCTAGATCAGCATTGGATTTTCCATAACGAACACCATGCTCATCTACGAACCACCGAACTGTCTTTACGATCACTTTAAAACCAAAATCACGTAACATGGAATGGAAACTCTCTGATTTGAATTTATACTCCGGGTTTGTTTTTGAACGTTCCTCATCAAAAGCCACATAAGCATTTAACCTGATAGCAACACCATGATTACGACAGGCAAATTCGCGCAGAACATCATATTGCATGCCATACCCGCCATTTTGAGCAATGTTGGATACATCAACGTAAACTCCGACTTTTATTTCACCTGTTTTATCCATTGAACCTCCTTATTTAAAATTCCAAAACTTAATACTCAGTACCCAATATCCTCTACTCTCACAACTTTGTTTCTAATCCAAAGTGAATAATTCCGTCAAGTGGATTTCTAAGTTCATCCTCAAAATAACTGAAACCGTAATCGAGTCTCAGAATACCCAAACGGGTTTCAAAACGTAAACCGAAACCAAAACCGAATAATTTATCAAAAGTATATTCATCATTATGAACGTAACCGTAATCTGAAAATAAAAATGCTCTGGAATTTTTTGATAACAAGTAGCGCAATTCCAGATTCGACCAGAAAATCCTGTAACCCGAGAACTGGTTTTCGTTGAAACCACGCAGGTTTTGGTTGCCGCCCAGTTCGAATACTTCATAAGAGGTAAGAGCTTTATTTTCTATAACATTTGTATTTGCACCTGCAGCCAGCACCAGGTTATCGGAAATTCCGAAGTAGCGCTTAAAACTGAGTTCCACTGCCTGTTTGGAGATGTTATCGGTTTCTATACGATTGAAAACATAATAATATTTAAGGAAGAATATCGAACCTGAGGATGGATTCAAGTAGTAATCGGTAATATTTTTTTCCCAGAATATCCCTACTTTTTTAAATGATGTTTTTTCTACTATCTTTGGTCTTCTTCTGCCGGGAAAGATATCTTCCATACCCATATAAATGCCATATTTATTAAATAGATCATAATAGTAAACCTCAGCATCGAATTTAGTTCTAATAAAGGTGGAATCAACTTCTTCGCGGAAAATAAGAAAATCAGCACTGACAGGAAACCGGTTAATGCCAGATTCGTGGTACTTAAGTTCTATGGAATTCCTGTCTGCGGAAATTCTCTGCCAGAAAAGGGAAAGCGAACGGTCTGTTCCATATAGATTTAAAAATTCCAGGTTAAGGTAACCGGTCAGTTTATTACTGGCTGATTCTGAATTATCATATCCTGCGATACCGGATATCAGGCTCATTCTGTCTTCTTCCACCTCTATGAGTAATTGATGATGATTCAAAGGAATGATCTCACAGTTTTTTATAAATTTTTTCTTTTGAATGATCTCGGAAGTTTGATCAAGGATTAATGGAGTGAATTTTTCGATATTCTCCAATTGAGAAATTTTTAAAAGGGTTTTATTTGTGGTTATTTTGTTTCCCCGAAATTTAAAATCATGGAATTCACAATAATTACCTTCGTGTATCTTCAGGTATCCATCTATCATAGAACTTGTTTTCAGCAAGCTGTCCACATAAACACTGGAAAAAAGAAAACTGCTTAATGTATATATTTCAACGATGTCTTCGATAGCAAGGTTCAGATTAGAAAGATAGAGGTTATCAAGATCGATCGTATCAAGTAATTTATTATCCGGGATATATTTATTCCCATTCAGAATAAGTTTATTAATCTTAAGTTTTTCCAGTTCGTCTATTTTAAAAACAATATCGATCTCTTTGGTACCCTTGGTAATAATCTGGGGATTGTGAACTTTAACGTTTTGATATCCTTTTATATGATACATATTTGCGATAGTTTCTGCATCTTCATTCAGTAGTTTCTGATCGAAGATTGCACCGGTACCAGACTGGATGGTTTTTAGTAATTCTTTATCGGAAAAGAAGTTGTTGCCCTCAAATGAAATCTCTCCTATTGTTAGTTCTGCAGAACAGATATTGTGAATAAAAAACAGAAAAAAAAAAATAATAAATTTATTTTTGAACATCAGCTTTGATAATTGCCATGAGCTCATTTAAAAGGTTTTTTTCGGGCACTTTCTTAATGATCTTCCCTTTTTTGAAAAGTAATCCTTCCTGCTCTCCGCCGGCAATACCGTAATCTGCTTCGCGTGCTTCCCCGGGGCCATTTACGATGCAACCCATTACAGCAACTGTTAAATCCATTTCGGAAAATGGTTTAAGTTGTTTTTCTACTTTTTGGGTAAGTGAAATAATATCGATCTCTGTTCTTCCACAGGTTGGGCAGGAAATTATTTCCAGACCTTTTCGTAAATGCAGAGATTTGAGTATTTCTTTTGCAACCAACACTTCTTTTACCGGATCGGCTGTTAGTGAAACACGAATTGTATCGCCAATACCTTCTCCCAGAAGCGCGCCAATACCTATTGATGATTTTATTGTACCGGCGAATTCAGTTCCTGCCTCTGTGATACCGAGATGTAGCGGGTAATCCACTTTTTTACTTAATAACCTGTACGATTCTATAGTTAAAGGTACGGAAGAAGCTTTTACAGATATCTTCATCTCATGGTAATTTGCTTTTTCCAAGATAGCTACATGTTCCAGTGCACTCTCTACAATTCCTTTTGCTGTAACACCGTATTTCTTAAGTTTTTCCTTGGAAAGCGAACCGCTATTCACACCAATCCTGATGGGAATTTTTCTTACACGCGCTGCATCCACAACCTTTAATACATTTTGTTTACTACCAATATTTCCCGGATTCAAACGAAGTCCGTCCACACCAGATTTCAGCGATTCCAAAGCTAATTTATAATCGAAATGAATATCTGCAATAATGGGAATTGAAATGGAATTTTTAATAAATTTAATTGCTTTTGCCGATTCCATGTCAGGAATAGCAACGCGGACAATTTGGCATCCTGCCATCTTAAGTTGTTTTATCTGTTTGATAGTGTCTTTTGTATCTGCTGTTTTTGTATTTGTCATCGATTGGATTGAAATAGGGTGATCTCCTCCAATGAATACATTTCCAACTTTAATAATCTTTGTCTTTCTTCTTTCGATCATATTAACCTCGATTTTTTCTTAATGGTTTGACATTTATT
>CBFDCX010000141.1:0-5167 GCA_965603415.1 uncultured bacterium | reverse complement strand
GGAGCTTCGATGATCTTCCACCCATCTTTTTCAGCAGCAGCCATATATGAATCCGGTTGATTTACCTGGATAAATTCTTCCGCTTTTTTTGTTACTTCTGCAAGTTTCTTTTCGTTTGTGAGGTCTCGTTTGATGCGTGCTTCCACTTCACTGAATTCCTGGTAATGGATGCCTACTTTTAAAGAAAGTTCCGCTATAATGAAATCACCACTTTTAGTTTTAACAGGCTCGTGCAGTTTCCCAATCTTATTATCGAAGGCAAATCGGATCATTTCTTCTTCTCGTCCTATTCCGCTGATAAAGCTGGCGGTTTCATAAAATTCGCGGGTTTCAGTAGTTTCGTAAGAAAGATCTTCTGCAGATGTTTCCAGCCCGTTTTCTTGGGCTTTTTCATAAAGATCCCAGGCTAATACATCTAAATTCTGCTTTGTTGCTTCAGAAGGCTCTACTTTAAATAAAATATGACTTGCCTGTATTTCTTCTTCACCCTGCTCGTTTTTCCTGTTGTCGAATACTTTGATGATATGCCAACCAAACTGGGTGTTAACAGGTTCACTGATCTCACCGACTTTTAAAGTAAATGCAACATCTTCAAATTCCTTCACCATCCTGCCCCTGGTAAACCAGCCCAGATCACCGCCTTTTGGTCCGGACGGACCCTGCGAAAAAGTGATAGCAGTCTGGGCAAAATCTGCATCGTCTATTAAAAGGTTGTAAATAGAATCTATTTTGGTTTTTGCTATTTGCTTATCTGCTTCGCTTGCTTCCAGTTTGATCTGTACATATTTGTATTTGCATGCCGGATCTTTTTTATAATCTTCCTTATGATCTTCGTAGTACTGCTGTAATTCTTCTTCAGTGTTTTCTATCTCTTCGATGCTATTGAGATCAAAGTAAATAACAGAAACATCAGCCTTATCATTTTCTTCGATATATTTTTCTTCTATTTCTTCTTCGGTAACTGTAACTTCGGCTTTAACATCTCCGTATAGTGTTTCATAGGGAAGATTAGCACGGATCCGGGCTTCCATCCAGGCAGCAAATTCAGGATTTTCCATAAGTACTTCTTCATATTTTTCATAATCAAAAACACCATCGGTCTGGAAATCGGGGATAGATTTTACATCATCCGAGGGATTTTTCAATTTTTCCAC
Organism: uncultured bacterium; assembly: GCA_965603415.1. Lineage (GTDB taxonomy): Bacteria > Cloacimonadota > Cloacimonadia > Cloacimonadales > TCS61 > JACNIV01. The sequence continues at coordinate 4,013 of CBFDCX010000141.1, read as the reverse complement.
TACATCATCATTAGTAATTTTAATATGCCGTTTCTTGATCTCTTTATTAAACAATATCTGCTGAACAAGATTGGTCCAGGTTTGCTCATTTATTTCCTCTGCTGTTTTTTCATCGATCTCTTTTTCGGGATTCTGCTGAGCGTAGTTAGTATAGGCGTTTTTTAAATATTCGCGGTATTCTTCAGGGTATATCTTCTGCCCAGCGATCATGCCGACAAACGGTTTCTTAATAAAAATGCTGCTAATCCCACCAATAGCCATGGATAGGATGAATACAGATGCGATCACAATAATAATCCAGGATGCGTGTCTTCTCATTCCTTCAAACATTATAATTTCCTCCAAGAAATCAATACATTTTAATTTTGGTGCAATAACTAAAATGTTTGATATTTAAACAAGTTTTTTTTCTTAATTTCTCTTATAATAAAATAATTTTATAAATTAAGCATATTAAATAATAATTATATTTTTAATTAAAATAACTATTTTATTTCACACTTGACAATTAAAGCCGATTTTTGATTTTTGAAAATCACTTTAAATAAAGGGGGTGAGTTTTAGTGCCAAAAGTTATAGCCAAAGAAGGTGAAGCTTTTCAGATAACCTTACGCAGGTTCAAAAAATCCTGTGAAAAAGCCGGTCTTCTTTCCGATATCAAAAAAAATAACTATTATGAAAAACCAAGTATTGCTCGCAGGAAAAAGGAAAAAGAAGCCCGTAGAAAAGCAATTAAACTGCAACGCAAGCAGAGACGTACAGGCAGGGCTTTTTAAATGATCTCAAAGATCGAAGAAGATATTATTCAAGCTCTTCGCGAAAAAGATAAATATCGCCTAATTGTTCTTCGTTCTCTAAAATCTGCTGTTAAATACCAGCAGATAGAACTTGGAAGAGAATTAGAAGAAGACGAAGTCATATCGGTTCTTGCAGGTCAGGTTAAAAGCAGACAGCAGGCAATAGAACTTTATTTGCAGGGCAATCGTCCCGAATTGGCAGAAAAGGAAACACGTGAGATTGAGATCATTAATTTCTATTTGCCCCAAAAAATGTCTGAAGCAGAAATGGAAGTGGAAGTTGATAAAGCTATCACCGAATTAAAAGCGTCCTCCATGAAAGATATGGGTTTGGTAATGAAGACCATGAAAGAAAAATTAGGTAACCAGGTAGACGGAAAGATAATAAGCGAAATTGTAAGAAAGAAATTACAGAGTTAAATTTAAATTTGAAATAATAAAACATTGGATTTCGTGGGGAGAGTTATCTCCCCTTTTTTATGAATTGATCTATATTATCCTATTACAAAGGATGGAGTATGAACGTACTTGATATTATTCTTGGTGTTTTCTTGTTGATCCTGATGTTCAATGGATTCAGGAAAGGTTTTATTAAAAGTGTTATCGGTCTTCTGGGATTGGTAGTAATTGTTTTTTTTATAGCTAAAACAGGTCATTTGGTTAAAGCTTTGCTTATCACAAAGTTTGAATTTGGTGAGATATTGGCAATGATATTGTCTTATATTCTTATTGCTTTTATTATAACGATAGTTGCAAAGATCGTTATTAAAATCTTGCAAATAATAATTGATTTCCTTCGAATTAACTGGTTGAATAAGCTATTAGGAACATTGTTCGGACTTTTTAATGGTGCTCTTATAATTGCTATTATTATCCTCCTTGTGAATCTCTCTCCTCTGGAATCGACAATACACAAAGGTACTTCGGATTCTCGTATTATTGCCACGATCCGGACAATAACCGAAAGAATTGAAACAGATTATCCAAAAATAAAGGAATTGCAGAAACCAGTTCAAGAGAAAATGAAAAAGGTCGAAGAGGAAATCGACAAAAAATTTAAAGATGCAATGATTGATTAATGAATCCTTTCGAACAACTGGAATATAACAAGATCAAAAGTGTCCTGGCAAAGGAATGTCATTCCCCGCTGGGTAGAGAACTGGCACTCAAACTGCAGCCGCTGGATGAGAAAAAGCAAATTGAATATAAACTTTCTCTCACGGATGAAGTGCAGGGTTTGCTTAAAAATCAAATTTTTTTCAATTTTGAAGATGTAACCGATATAAGCAAACTACTACAAGAATTTGAACATCAAACCTACAATTTTGAAGAATTCCAAAAGATATCCTTTAATATCTTAGCAGCTAATAATATAATCAGGAATACCGACGAAATAGAAGATTCACTACTTTATTTGGAACTGGTAAACAAGATCGTTTCGCTGGATTCCCTAGAAAAAAGATTCAATGATATCTTCGATGCTGATGGTGAAGTAAAAGATTCTGCATCCAAGGAACTTGCATCGATCCGTCGCAGAAAAAAAAAATTACGTAAAAATGTTATCTCTGCTTTAAATAAAAAGATTGAGGATTTAGCTATAAGTAATTATCTTCACGATAAAATTGTAACCCAGCGAGATGGCAGATTCGTAATTCCGGTAAAAGAAGGAGCAACTTCCTTTATTAATGGTATTGTTCATGGCAGGTCTGCCAGCAAGTCTTCTATATTTTTAGAACCTCAGGAAGTAGTGGGATTAAATAATGAATTAGATCTGGCTACAAATGAAGAAAAGCAGGAAATATTCAGTATATTCAAAGAATTCACTGAAAACATCCTCGCTTCCAAAGAGCAGATACTGGCAAATACAAAGATCATGCAAGAACTGGATTATTATTTTGCTGCTGCTCGTTTTGCCAATATCTTACAGGCAGAAATTCCGCAGATCGAGGAAAAACCTTATCTTAATCTTATCTCAGCCCGGCATCCACTGCTTATTTATACATACGAAAATTACAGTGATGTTATTCCTTTTAACCTGGAACTGGGAAAAGATTTTAAACTGCTTCTCATTTCCGGACCCAATACAGGTGGTAAAACAGTTACTTTGAAAACGGTGGGATTGCTCACCCTGATGGCATTATCCGGTTTACCTATCCCCGCTGCTGCATCCAGTTGCATAGGAATTTTCAGAAATATCTTCGCCGATATTGGTGATTACCAGTCACTGGAAAATGCGCTCAGTACTTTCTCTTCTCACATCAAAAATATCGAGGGAATGGTTAAAACAGGTAGTAAAAATACATTAGTACTTATAGATGAAATTGGAGCTGCCACCGATCCCGAACAGGGTTCTGCTCTGGCTCAGGCTATTTTAGAACGCCTAGCAGAAAAAGAAGTGTTAGGAGTTATAACCACCCACTACACAGCATTAAAGGTTTTTGCAGAACAGCATCGCAACTGCGTTAATGCTGCCATGCAATTCGATCCTGAAAAACATATACCCACCTACCAGTTCAAGCTTGGCTTGCCAGGAAACAGTTTTGCTATCGAGGTAGCTTCCAGGCTTGGTTTGGAAGAAACTCTTATCCAACGTGCTAAAGAACTTACAGGCAATCAGAATGTGGAACTAACAGATTTATTAAAAAAGATGACCGAAGAGAAACTGGAACTTTCCCGTCAGAATTACCAATTCGAACTCAAAACGGCTCTTTTAAATAGGAAAATTGAAGAACATCAGCAAAAGATTTCACACCTGGAAAAAGAAACTAAAGAGATTAAAAAACGTTCAATCAGGGAAGCTCGAGATTTCCTTACTTCGTTACAGAAAGAATTAAATAAAGAAATCGATAATATTAAGAAAGTAGATAAAGAAAAACGCAAGACTCTACTGGAGAATTCCTTTAAGAAAATAACAAAAATGAACCTGGATCTTGCCAAAACGGAAAATGAATTTTTCGAAGAAAAAAGAATTCTCCTGAAAGTACCAAAAACAGGTCAAACTGTATGGGTGAAAGATGTAGAAATGGAAGGTGAGATCATTGAGATATCTGGAAATAATATCAAAGTTGATATTAATGGTATTTTCTTAACCACTACCAAAGATAAACTCTACAGAACCACATCCCGTAAAACTAAACCAGCACAACCGAAAAAAATTGCTCTTCCTGCCCGGGAAACTAAATTTGAACTCAAATTGCTGGGCTACCGTTTTGAAGA
>CBFDCX010000140.1:0-5186 GCA_965603415.1 uncultured bacterium | reverse complement strand
GGCTACCGGCCAGGGAAATTCGATATTTTTTAAAATATCATATCCGGCTTTGGGATGGTTTTTAATAAGGTTGAATTCGGCTTCTGTAAGACGACGCGGCATGCTGAGTATTTCGGCAGGAACGGATATTTTGCCAAGATCGTGGATAACTCCTACCATATATACACCTTCTACCTGTATTTCCGGTAAGCCCAGTTTTGTGGCAATCGCTTTGGCAAGGGTGGCAACACGGCGTTGATGCCCGGCTGTATAAGGATCTCGGGTTTCAATTATCATTTCTGTAGCATGGATGATGCCGGTAAGTGTTTTGCGAAGTTTTTCCATTGTATCACGAAGTTCCGCATCTGCACGTTTGTGTTCGGTAATATCTTCGCCAATTCCCAAAATGCCTATGATCCTGCCATCCTCACCGAATCTGGGAGTAAGAGTCATGCGGCTCCAGAGTATTCGTCCGTTCTTAGTAACCTGCTTGAGTTCACAGTTCATTCCTTTTTTGGTTTTCATAATTTGTTTTCTAACTTTTTGAACCTGGCGAATAGTAGAATCATCGGCATAGATGATATCTATTTTACGAATACCTACAACCTCTTCTGATTTATAGCCGAAAATGTTCTCTGCCCCCGAATTCCAGTAGAGTATATTCTGTTTAAGATCGGTAGAGATAATAGAGACGGAAGAAGAACTTTCTAAAATGTTAAGGAGAAATTTGTTAGTCTCTTCCAGGGTTTTTTTTGTTTTCTCAAATTCTTTAACAAGATCTTCCTGCTCTGGAGAAGTCTTTTTTAAATCAGTGTTATCTTTATTCATATCAATTCCTTATTTTTGATCTTATATTTTAACTCTATTTCTTCCCGCCCGTTTTGCTTTGTAAAGGATTTTATCTGCCATTTTAAGAACTTTCTCAGGTTTTGCCAGTTCTTTGGTGTATTCTGCAATCCCAATGCTTACCGTTACTTTAACTTGTTTATGATCTTTTCCAACAGATATACCCCGATTGTTCGGGCTACTGGAAATCCGCTCTTTGCTGCGAACAACAAAATGTGTTGCTTCCAAAACCTGCCGGTATTCTTCCAAATATATTTGAGCTTCTTTTGCGTTTTTTCCGGGAAAGATCACAGTGAATTCTTCTCCGCCATAACGGAAAGATTTGGCTCCACCGGAAACTTCGCTGAGTTTGGTTGCCACCATTTTTAAAACCTGATCACCGGTTTTGTGACCATATGTATCATTAAATTTCTTAAAAAGATCGATATCTATCATAGCTATAGAGTAATTCTTTCCAAGATTTGCCATAGCTTCCGATAGACTGCGCCTGCCGGGCAGTCCTGTAAGTTCATCGATATAAGCAAGAGAAAAAGATGACTCGATAGTGAAAATAATGAGGATCAATCCTGCTGTTGTAAAATAGATCATGAGGGCAGGATGGGATGAGGAAGAGTTTATCCCCAGGAAAAGAGGACACAGTATGCTCACATAACCTGCGGCTAATACATCGCGGTTTCTGATATAATACAGGATCAGCAGAAACATGCAAAGGAAGAAGATGAGTATTACAGGCAGGGAAATACTTCCTACAGTTTTATAAGAAAGAAAAGAACTGAAAACACCGGTAAATCCCAGAATATTTTTAGAGAAAACAGGAAATTCTTTTTGCAGATCGAATACAAATTTCGATTCGTGTTTATCAATGATAAAACATATCAGATAGACCAGGAAAACTTCTGAAATAATAAGTATGAAATAAAAGATACCGCTCTTCGAAATGAAATTCCGTTTCTTGATCCCCGCAAAAAAAAGAATATTCAACGGAATCAAAAAGATCAAGGCGGCAGGTATGATGGAATAGTGATAATTTTCTATGCCACCGAAAACGTTCCTGGCAGCAAGATATGAGATCATCAGAATAATCGAAATGAGAATAAGACCTGTATTATTGGAACGCCAGCCCAGGATGGCTGTAAATGCGAAAAGAAAAAAAGGCATGAGAGGAAATATCACAAGAAATGCGTTTAGTTCTGAAGCATTATCTATCTTACCGGAAAATTGCGGCCACTGCCATACCACGATCATCGAAAACAAGATCAATAGCAGTGGTATGATAAGAGGAAAGAGCAACCTTCTGGCATTGTAATACAATTTACACTCCTACTTTCCTATCTTTTCACGTTCGCTTTTCTTCAATCCGGAATATACAAGGTCGTAAGAATCATCTATCATTGCGTAGATAACTTTATCGGGAACTGTACCGTCAAGGATTATCGTATTCCAGTGTCTTTTATTCATATGATATCCAGGCAGAACAGACTTGTATCTGTCCCGTAATCCTTCTGCCGCCAGGGGATCACATTTCAGGTTCATGCGCAGCGGTTTCTGTGTGATATTCACCAACAGGAACATTTTATTGCCAACCTTGATAACCATTGTTACGTCATCAAAAGGAAAATCTTCCGTGACTCCTTTCTTTTGTGAACAATATTTTCTAATAGTCTCAAGATCTATCATTTGTATCAACTCTTCTTTCAAATTCAGACAGGTATTTCTTCAAAACAAAATGAGCCAGAATACCGGAGATAACATAAGCTGTAGCAACACCGTAAAATAATCCCTTCAGATCGAAGTATTTTGAGCCGAAATAGGCAAGAGGTATATATAGCAGGAACATCTGAATAAATATGAGACCGGCAGCTTGAAACGGCTTGTGAAGAACGTTCAAAGAAATATTGCAGATGTGCATGATTCCCTGTAATCCAAATGCAATAGGTACTATTTTCAAATACAACATAATGGTTGAAACAACTTGCGGGTCTTTATTAAATATTACGGCAATAGGTCGGGATGCGATCGTAAGAACTATGAACATCAAAGCTCCCCAGATAATAGCGAATCCTTTACTTAATTTAATACTTAAATGAACCCTGCCGAACTTCTTTGCACCTAAGTTTTGACCTATAAAAGGTCCAAAAACAGATGATAGTGCTCGTATTATTGCTAATCCAAAGAATTCTATGCGATAAGAAACTCCAAAGCCAGCTACGGCTTTTGGCCCATATCCTGCTATTATACGGGTGATGATACCCATAGATAGTGGTATCATTATCCTGGCACTGGCTATGGGCACTCCAATGAACAGGATCGATCTCCACGAATCTAAAACTTCCTTAAATTTCAAGTGAGCAAAAGATATCATTTTTTCACGGCGACCCAGCACCCAGAGTGCAACCGTAAATGTAGTAAATCTTGCTATAACAGTAGAGAGGGCAGCTCCGGCAATTCCCAGCCGTGGAAAAGGACCGATTCCAAAGATCAACAATGGATCCATAATGAGGTTCATAATAACTGCTACCATCATTATCGCACTGGGTGTTTTGGAATCACCTGTTGCCCTTATCGCATTATTACCCACCATTGGCACAACTACGAATACCATTCCATAATACCAGATGCTCATATATTTTCTGATGAGGGGCAATATTTCGGCAGTTGCTCCCAGTGCTGTGAACAATGGATCAATGGTTAAAAGACCAATAATAACAAAAAAGAAAACTATTAATAAAGCAAGCGTGAGCCCGTCTGTTGTAAGCCTTTGTACTTTGTGTTGGTCTCCTTCTCCTATAGCGCGGGAAATTACTGCAGACGCACCCATCCCGATGCCCAGGGCTATGCTGTTTATAATCAGGATCACAGGAAATGTGAAACTGAGCGCTGCCAGTTCGTTCGTTCCTAATTTCCCCACGTAGAAAGTATCCACCAGGTTGAAGGCAACCATCCCGATCATGGCAAAGAACATGGGAATAGTTAAATTTACCAGTGTTTTGCCTACAGGTCCTTCGATGAGTTTTGCTTTTTTTATTACTCTCTCAGCCAATACATTTCCTTCTGTCCTTTTTTTTATTGGGAAAGTTTATATTTATATTTTGGAAGTCAATCTTTAAAATATTTTATTCGGGTTTTAGTGGCACGCCGCCGTTAAGCAACATGGAGCGAAGCGGAATGTTGGTTAATGTTTTGCGTGTGCGGCGGGATCGGAACGATCACGCCAAAAACAAACCGACCAGCCGTTTGAATCGCAAGATTCAAACAAGGAGCACTGAACAGCTCTACAGCCGACACGCTTGTTAGGTACTAATTAATCTGTCTCTGTATTACATTCAGGACAACTGTATTTTCTTTTATCAAAATCTCTGAAAAAAATATGTTTACATCCATCTTGAGAACACATACGAACTTTTTGATTAACGAAATAATCAAGACTTAATTTTGGGCATGCTAATCGTGCTATCCTAACATCTTGAAAAGCATATCTGTTTACTGCACGTTTTTTACTTCTTAACTTTACTGTACCTATTTTTTCTAAAATCCCAGATGTTGTCCATGGATTGATAATGTTTCTTGCAACTGAAGAATTTGCTGCTATCTTCTTGTTAACTAAATCTTCAATTGTAAAACAAACCGAATCTATTTTTGTAAGATGTTTAAAATTATTATCGTTAATTATTAGTTCTCTTCTTTTCTCTTTGCAAAACTTATCAATAGACAGATTTACTATAGAATTTTGAAATTTTTCAATATTTGGATTAGATTTGTATTGCTCTGAGAGTACTCTTCCACAAATTCTTAAACAATCTCTTGGAGAACCTGAAGAGAAAAGAACAATTCTTCCCAAATATCTTTTCTCATTGAAGAAATAGCTAAATTTAGGTCGAAGACTATTTGAATAAACTTTAATTCTTTTATCTAATAGTATATGCAATCTATCATAAGACCAGATTAAATCGTATGAAAAAATCCGATCAGATCTAGCATCAACTTCACAATATTTTTTTAAAGCATCCCATATAAAAAACTTGAATCCTAATCCAGGAGTTTCAATTAAATCTAAATCTTTTATCAATGGTGAAATAAATCTATAACTTAACTTCGGATCATTACCTGTTAGACTTTGTTCATCTATTCTATCAATTAGAATATAAATACTGTCAATTCCAGTTTTTTTCATAAAGGATGTCATATTAAAGAAGTTATCTTTATGAGATAGTGCTAGCTTATTATCAATGTCAACTTTAGACAAATCAATCTCGACTCCTTTATTTTTTGAAATCTCTTTAATAATCTGAGAAATGGGCTCCTTGAAATTATTCCAAATGTCTTTTATTTTATCTTGCATAGTTTTTAAAGAATTTATTGCC
>CBFDCX010000139.1:0-5208 GCA_965603415.1 uncultured bacterium | reverse complement strand
ATTATGAAAGGTTTCAGATGTTCAACTTCATCATCCACCCAGAGTATTCTTAACTGATCCATAATAACCCTCCATTATGCTTTTTATCCAGAAAATAATAAATCAGCGCAAATACCTTATGTTTCCCTCCGGGTTATTTAACTTTTTCAAAAAGCACTAAATTGCCTTGATAATTCAGTGTCAATATAATTTTTAGGGAAATTCAATATCCCCGATCCAATTACTTTGTTATCGGTTTGTAAATGTGTTTTTCTTCCGGGAATTTTTTGTTCTTTATATCCGAACTATATTTTTTAATGTTTTTTACTATTTCATCCTTCAGGCTGGTATATCTCTTCACGAATTTGGGCTGGATATCCGACATACCCAGAAGATCATGATAAACCAGCACCTGACCATCTGTGTATCTGCCGGCTCCTATACCAATGGTGGGAATGGCAAGACTCTCGCTGATCTCTTTGCCCAGTTTTTCGGGAATGCCTTCCAGAACCAGCATGAATGCTCCGGCTTCTTCCACCTGTCCGGCCTGCTCCAGAATAAGCTGATGATCCATCTGTTTCTTTCCCTGGATCACATAACCGCCCAGGGAATTGATCGATTGAGGAGTCAAGCCTAGATGAGCGATAACCGGTATTTCACAATCGACAATGGCTGCGATAGCATCCAGCCGGCTGGGCTTTCCACCTTCCAGTTTCACTGCATTTGCCCCACCTTCCACAATGAGCAGGGCAGCGTTCTCCTTGGTTTCTTCCAGGCTCAAATGATAAGACATGAAAGGCATATCGGCTGCAATGAATGTATCGGGAGCACCCCTGCGCACCGCTTTGGCGTGATAGATGATATCTTCCAGTGTAACCTGCAGGGTATCTTCATAACCCAGCACCACCATGCCCAGGCTGTCACCCACCAGGATCATATCTACATCTCCGGACTGTGCATATTTTGCAGAGGGATAATCATAGGCTGTGAGCATGACAATTTTTTCTTTTTCTTGTTTCATTTTTCTAAAGGTTCGTACATTTTTCATCATAACCTCACTTCCTATTTCTTGAAAATCCTGATGAGCAGGTTAATAATAATACTGAGCAGGATCAGTGTGGTAAGGGGAAAATAAAAACGGAAATTCTCCTTTTCGACCCTGATATCACCCGGTAGTTTGCCGATGTATTTAGCAAGTGGTGTGAAACGGATCAATACTCCGATCACGATGATAACCAACCCGATAAGAATGATCATATTGCCGTACTTATTCATTTTGTTCTAATGCCTGCTTTCCAGTTTCCCGAGGTATCTTTCCTTCTCGCTGTAAATGCAGCCGCAATACTGCTGGCGATACATTTTCCTTTTCTTGGAAAGCTCGATCCCCTCTTGCCAGTACTGACGAAAATCTTCATAATAAAAATCCGCACCGTACTCTTGAGCCAGTGACTTTCCGATCTCTTTGATCATTTCATGTTTTTGAAATTTGCTGTATAACAAGGTGGTAGTGAAGTAGTCGAAATTGCCTTTTTTAGCCACGATAGCCGTATATTTCAGCCGGTCATAGTAGCACATGCGGCAGCGTTCGCTTTCTCGAAAAGCTGCTTTGCGCAGGAAATCTTCCAGGTTGTATTCATTTTTATATATTATGGGAATGCTCTCTTTTTCTGCAAAATCCTCTAATGTTTCTAGGCGTTTTTTATACTCCTGGAAGGGATGGATATTATGATTGAACCAGAAGCCATGAATGTCGAATCCCTTCTCCTGCAAATGAAAATAAGGCGCCGCAAAACACGGCGCACAGCAAATATGTACCAATAATTTCGGCACTAAAATTCCTTGAGCAGGTTGGAAGCGATCACAGAACGCTGGATCTGGTTTGTACCTTCATAAATTTGCGTGATCTTGGCATCCCGCATCATTTTTTCCACCGGATACTCTTTCATATAACCGTAACCACCCAGAATTTGAACAGCATCGGTGGTAACTTTCATGGCCATATCGGAAGCAAAAACCTTACACATGGCAGATTCTTTGGCATACCTTTTTACACCGGCGTCTATCATGTTGGCAGTTGCCATCACCAGAGCACGTGCTGCTTCGATCTGGGTTGCCATATCGGCCAGCATGAACTGAACAGCCTGGAAGGATGAGATCGGTTTGCCGAACTGATGTCTTTCCTTGGAATATCGGGCTGCTTCTTCATAAGCTCCCTGAGCTATCCCCAAAGCCTGAGCAGCAACCATAGGTCGTGATTTATCCAGGGTTTTCATGGCGATCATAAAACCATTACCTTCACGACCGATCAGGTTTTCCTTGGGAATACGGCAATTATCAAAAATCAATTCCCTGGTAATAGAACCTCGAATACCCATCTTATCTTCTTTCTTGCCGAAAGTGAATCCTTCTGTGCCTTTTTCTACGATTAAACAGGAAGCACCTCGTGCACCTTTTGATTTATCAGTAAGGACAAATACCGTGTAAATATCTGCTTCTCCACCATTGGTGATCCATTGTTTTGTACCATTTAAAATATAATAGTCTCCATCTTTAGTTGCTGTGGTTTCAATTCCTCCGGCGTCTGAGCCGGCATTGGCTTCCGTAAGAGCAAAAGCGGCCAGCTTTTCACCATCGGCAATGAGAGGTAAGTATTTTTGTTTCTGTTCTTCACTACCGGAGATCAGAATAGGATACATTCCCAGACCGGAGCCACCCAATGAGAGACCGATACCGCCACAAATGCGGCTGAATTCTTCTGTTATGATAGCTACATCAACCACTTTACCGCTGATGCCGCCATATTCTTCAGGAACCAGCACTGCAAATAAGTCTGTCTGTTTGAATACTTCCACAATTTCCCAGGGAAATTCATGGCCTTCATCATATTTAGCCCTGAGGGGCTTGATCTTTTCTTCCGCAACTTTGCGCGCTATTTCCTTTATTTCCAATTGCTCTTCTGTTAAGAAATAATCCATACTTCCTCCAAATATTCTATATATCACTTTCTACTATAGATTTTTCCGTCAAGTTAAAAAACCACTAACAACCTACCCATCAGGCTATTAAATGAATCAGGTTTATTTTTTTTAGTGTTTGTTTAAAGTCAAATGTTTATTGATTTATTTGCTCAGTTTATATTAATTAACAATTGAAAAAACTTCTTGACGGGAAAATCACTACTCAAGTAATTCAAACACGTGTTTTAAATTAGTGTTTGATTCTTAAAATTTCAGGAGGAAACATGAGTAGCGAAGAGGTGAAAGGAAGCATCATTTTAGCAACTATAACCTGTATTGAGCAAAATGGTGTTCAGGCGGTAACCACCCGCCAGATAGCAGAGATGGCAAAGGTAAACGTGGCAGCAGTGAATTATCATTTCGGTTCAAAGGATAACCTGATCAAGTTGGCTCTCGCTCAAACCCTTAAGGAAGCTTTCGTGCAGAATATTCAGGATTATGAAGGAATGTGGAAAAGTGATACAAGAAAGGCACTTCAGCATTTTCTGGAAGACACTTTGGAAGGAGCTGTCAACTACCCCAATTTGACCAAAGCTCATCTGGCTGATACATTTAATAAAAGTGATTATGATACAAATACAGTGCAGAAGTTTAATGAGTTTTTATCAGAATTTCATAATTTGATCAAAAATATCTTACGATTAGAAGATGATCTGAAAAGTAGAATTGCTGTTATACAATTATTTTCTGCTTTCCTGATGATCAGTATGATGCCTGATCTATTTAGAGAATTTTCAAGCTGTGATTTGAAAAACAAAGAGAATCAACAAAATTTTGTAGAGACGCTTTTGGAAAATTTTTGTAAATAAAAGTAGAGAAAAAATATGAAAAACAAACTAATTCTAATCCTGGGAATTCTAATAATGAGTTCCACACTTCCTGCCCAGGAAATCCAATCCGGCAACTTGATGGGCAGGATAATCGATGCCGAAACTAATTATCCGCTTAATAACGTCAGTGTGATTATCAAAGAACTGGAGATAGGTGTGTATGCAAACGAAAAAGGACAATATCACATCTATAATGTACCAGTGGGAATTTATTCGGTGTCATTTCAAATTATAGGATATCAACCGCAGATGAAAACCGATGCTGTTATCCGATCTCAAAGAACCACTTTCATAAATGGTGAGCTAAAGCGCAAACCTATCGAAATCGAGGGCATCGCAGTACAGACAGACTACTTTGCTGAAACCGAAAAACAGACAACCAGTGTTGTCAGTTTTTCCAATGAAGAAATTCGTCGCACTCCCGGATCAGCTGGAGATGTGAGCCGTATTATGATGTCGCTGCCCAGTGTGGCCAAAGTGAACGATCAGAGCAATAACCTGATCGTACGGGGTGGCAACCCGATGGAAAATTCATTTTTCATCGATAATATTGAAATTCCCAATATCAATCACTTTCCGCACCAGGGTTCTTCCGGTGGTCCGATCGGGATTTTGAATGTAGATCTTATTCAGGATGTCACATTTAATACGGGTGGATTTTCCGCTATTTACGGAGATAAACTTTCCTCCATCATGGAAATTGATTTCCGCGATGGTAATCCTCATGAATTTGATGGACAGATCGATTTCAGCTGGGTCGGCTTCGGTGGTATATTTGAGGGACCTTTTTCCGATAAGAGTTCTGCCATGCTGGCTGTGAAGAGAAGTTATCTAAAGTATATTATCGATGCCATTGATATTGGTACTTCTGCAGCACCGGAATACGGTGATGTTCAGACGAAATACACCTATGAGTTCAATCCCTTCCAGAAGCTCTCTCTGCTGGCAGTTTTTGCCGATGACCACAATTCTCCTGACCAGGAAAATGCAGTGGAAAACTATATGTCGCATTACGGGAATCAGGATCTTTATCAGGGAACTTATGGTTTGAACTGGCGTGCAGTTTGGAACAAATCTGCTTTTTCCAATACTTCGCTTTCAATTACATCTTCTCGATATGACGAAGATTTCTACGAAACATTTAAAGTAAACACAACAGGAGTTCCAGACATAAAGAATCGTACCAATGAACAGGAACTGAAATTAAGGAATGTAAACTTTAAAAGATTATCCGAAAAACTCAGTTTGGATTTCGGGTTCGATGCCAAATACCTGAAACACAATTATGACAACTATCTGGCAGAGACGACCAATTCTACTGGAGGAATTGTCGAATCTTTAACTTTAAAAGATGAGATCACTGCAGAAAAACTGGGTGGATT
>CBFDCX010000138.1:0-5318 GCA_965603415.1 uncultured bacterium | reverse complement strand
CGCACTAAAAAGATTATTCCATCTGTTTGTATATTTTCTCGTATTTTATCATCAGTTCTTTATTGTTCAATTCTTTGGCTACATTATATAACATTTGAACAGCTTGAATAGATGAAGGATCGGTTTCAAACCAGAGTTCTGCGTATTTCAGAAGTTCATCGAATTTCTTTAATCCGTAAAGCTTATAACATAATGTAGTAATATAATCCGGATTATCTACTTTCCCATCTTCCTTGTCCAGATCTACAGCTTCCTGCAAGTATCTTGTAGATTCTTCATTGTTATCCATTTTAAGAGCAATATTGCTGAGAGTAACAAGTATATCCATATTGTCAGGACTTAATTCATTTGACTCGATAAATGCATTAAAAGCTAATGAATCTTTTTTAGCATTCATGAACGCTAAACCAGCGTTATAGAAGTTATCGGGATTTTCAGGTTCTAATTCTGCAGCTTCCATGTACATCTTTCCTGCTTCTTCATAATTCTGCGTATTAAAGTAATAATTCGCTAATTTTTGTCGCGCTATGATATCAGTTGGATCAAGTTCTGCGGTTTTAACAAAATATTTAATAAAGTTTTCTGTATCTTCCAGTTTTTCATAACTTAAAGCCATCAATCTGTAGGAAATTGTACTATCGGGAATTACTTCTATTATTTCTGCAAATATTTGTATCGCTCCGTTGTAATCTTCCTCATTCAATTTAACTTTTCCAGCGTTTATAAGTTGAATAAAGCAACTATCCTTGAACTGTTCTAATTGTTCAAGTATCTTTTCCAGTTTTGCTTTTTTTATCTGCTTTTTGTAAAACTTATCTGCAGCTTTCTCATCTGTTTTTTTTAGTTCTTCATATTCAGCATAGATATCATTAATTTCCTGAATTGCAGTAATGAAAATACTCCTGGCTTTTAGATAGTCCTTTTTAATATTGTAATAGATACTGCCAGTTTTTTCCAGAGCTATAACATGATGAGGATTATCCTCTAGAACAGATTCGTAAAGGGGAAGTGCTTTTTCATATCTGTCACCACCGAGGTGCATATTAGCGGAACGAAGGTTCTTTTTACCATCTGCAGTAAGTTCCTGAGAAGCAGCAAATAAACTTCCGCTTAATACGAACAAAACAATCAATGTTACAAAAAAAATCAAATTTCTTTTCATCTTTCCTCCATTATTTAAATTATATAATTTATATTACGTTATGCAAATTTTTAATAGTAGTATAGAAGTCAAGAATTTTATGGTATGTTTATTTATAAAAATAAAAAAAGACGGTTGCCCGCCTTTTAAGATTTTTTGAACTTACCCGTTAGATCACAATTCGGGTTCAAAAGACATTATTGCCTGAACTGGATCGTTCCTGATGTTCTTGTAAAGTAATAAAGATCTATCCAATCCAATCTCTTTTGTGATATCGCTTTTCATAAGCTCGGCAGCTACATCAATATCAAATTTATCCTTCAGGAATTCTTCGAAGATGCTTTTCTTCTGGGGGTAGAAATGAACAGAGTATTCAGATATCCCTGCTATTTCTGCAGCTTTTATAATAGCATCGTTCAACATTCCCACACCATCGATAAGATCTTTATCCAATGCATCCTCGCTGTTCCATACTTGACCTTGTGCAAACATTTCCACATCTTCAAGTGTCATTTCCCGTCCTTCAGCAATACGCGTTTTAAATTCGGTGTATGTCTCTTCAACATCTTTTTTCAATGCTTCAAATTCTTCAGCATCAGGTTCTCTGTATGGATTAAATAGATCTGAATATTTTCCTTTATTTATCTGTTCGGAATTAAGACCTATATTTTTTGATAATTTACTGATGTTCGGTATCATTGCCACCACTCCGATAGAACCGGTTATTGTGAATGGATCTGCATAAGTATAATCTGATTCTGCAGAAATATAATATCCTCCGGAAGCTGCAACATTACCCATCGAGATGATAACCGGCTTTACACTTTTCAATTGCTTAATTCTATTCAGAATTATTTCAGATTCCAGAGCACTGCCACCTGGACTGTTTACACGCAATACCACAGCTTTGATCGAATTATCGGTTTCTAATTTATCCAGCACTTCATCTATTTTTGATGCAGAAAGATTTTGTGAAGTATAGAATGAATTTGACGAAGCGATCATGCCCTGTGCATAAACCACCGCTATTCGTTCTTTTTCTTTACTTCTGGAAGATAATTTGTAGCTTTTTAATGAAACAAGTCGATCCTGTTTTATTCCCAGTTCTTTGAATAGATCCTCTCTAAAACAAAGCTGGTCGACCAGGTTATATTCAAGGGCTTTTTCTCCGGAAATGAATATTTCTTTTCTGTTCTCATAAATATTCTTTATTTGCTTGATAGATAGATTCCTGTTCTCTGCAAGTTTCATTATCATTTTATCGTAAATTGTTGTGAATAGTCTATCCAGGTTCTCTTTCACAGGTTTAGAGAAACTCGATCTGGAGAAATTCTCTCCGGCTCCTTTATATTTTCCAGCATGGATCACCTTCATTTCTATACCTATCTTGTCTAAAAGGTCTTTATAGAAAAGAACACTTCCCCCAACTCCTGTAAGAAATAATCCACCGGATGCAGAAGGGTTCAGGTAAATTGAATCAGCTACGGAAGCAAGGATGTAATCTCTATTGCCAGCCATATTGAAATGGGCATATACTTTTTTACCGGAACTCTTGAAATGTTCTATTGCTTCCATTATTTCGTTTATGTTTGCCATTCCGCAAGACATCCACTGCGGTTCCAGGATAATTCCTTCGATGTTCTTATCATAAGATGCTTTGTTTATTTTTTGAATAATTGAATGTGTGCCGATAGCATCCTCTCCAAAGAAACTCTCGCTGAATTCGTTGTATTCTTCTATTTCACCTGTTAGTTTAATATGAAGATAAGAACCAGGTAAGATCACTTTTAACTGCTTTTTCTTTCCCATGCTTTTACTCATACTGCCTATGATACCCATAGTTGAGAATATCATAACAATAATAATAACGACCGATGTTAAACAACCAAATGCGAACCATTTTCCTTTCATTTTTTCTCCTTCATCCTGTTTACAAGGATTAATATTTTATTTCTAATTCTTTAATTTTTCGAGATAGATTGCTGATCTGCAGATTCAATGCTTTTGCCGTATTGGTCAGATTTCCATTATTAAGTTTCAATTGAGTGCTCAGATATTTTATTTCAAATTCTCTTTTTTTATCTTTATAGGAAAGTGTTTGATTCCAGAAATCTGTTTTCTGTGGTTCCTGGGTAAGAATAACAATGTCTTCGGATTCTATTATTTCTTTATCTACCAGGATGTATATCCTTTCAATGAAGTTTCGCAGTTCTCGTACGTTTCCTTTGAATTCCCACGATTGCAGTTCATTGATACAGGCAGGTGAGAATATTTTCAAAGGAATCTTCAGGTCGTTGGAAAAAATAATTGAGTAATGTTTTATCAACAATGGAATGTCTGACGGATGTTCGCGCAAGGGAGGAGTGGTGATGGGAATTACGTTCAATCTGTAATACAGGTCTTCCCGGAAATTTCCCTGTTCGACCAGTTCTTCCAGGTTTTTGTGGGTGGCAGCAATTAAGCGAATGTCGATCTTTTGGGTTTTGTTACCACCTACTCTTTCAAATTCACCTTCTTGAATTACTCTAAGGATCTTAGCCTGGGCATTTAAGCTCATATCACCGATCTCATCCAGAAAGAGCGTACCGCCATCTGCCTGTTCTATCTTGCCATCCTTACTTTTATGAGCACCGGTAAATGCTCCTTTTTCATGACCGAAAAGCTCACTTTCTACCAATTCATTAGGAATTGCGGCAGAATTAAATTTAATAAAAGGTTTACCTCTTCTTTTGCTGCCGCTATGAACAGCGTAGGCGACCAATTCTTTACCGGTACCACTTTCGCCCCTTATAAGAACTTTGGAGTCACTAGAGGCTATTTTTTGGACTAACATGAGCATTTCTTTTATAGGTTTACTTTCTCCCACGATCTGATATTGTTCATCTACGGTAGTTTTGAGGTTGTAATAATTTCTGGAGAGAGTTTGAAATTCATAAGCTTTATTTACAATAACCTTTACTTTTGTAAGACTGAGCGGCTTTTCCAGGAAGTCGTACGCACCAAGTTTTATTGCACTTACTGCTTCTTTTATGCCGCTGTGTCCAGAGATCATGATAACGGTGGTTTGGGAATTCTTCTCTTTCATTTTTTGAAGTACATCCAAACCGTTAGCACCATCCAGGCGAACATCCAGAAGAACTACATCGGGATTAAATGATTCAAAAAGGTTCATTACTTTATTGCTCTTAATAGTGTATTCGCAAATATGCCCTTCGTCCTGCAGAATGTTTTTAAGTGTAAGGCAGATGTTCATTTCGTCATCAACGATCAATATTCTCATTTCAACTCCATTAATTAATACTCATTTCTCAATTGTGTTTAATATTATTTCAAACGTACTTCCCAACCCGATTTTGCTCTTCACCTGTATTTCCGCATTATTCAAGTCAACCAGTTTTTTTACAAGAGCAAGTCCCAGCCCGGTTCCTTTTTTCTTATTCGTATAATACGGTTCGAAAACCCTGGATATGTTCTCTTCTGAGATGCCGGAGCCATTATCAATAATTTGTATTAATATATCTTTATCACGAGATAAAACACGAATCTGGATCTCTTCTGTTTCTTGCGATGCATCGATGGCATTTTGAACCAGATTAGTAATAATCTGATAAAAATGGGTGCGGTCAAAAATTACTTTAATATTGTTTTCTGCTGCTAATTTAATGTTATATTTGTGTTGATATGAATTTATTATCTCTTCTATTAGATTTGCAGGGTTGAATTGTGAAAATTCCGGTTCGATACTTTTGGCAAAATTTGAAAAAGAACGTGCAAGATTTTGCAGATTACTGATTTCCTGGTTTATAATTTTTACAGCTTCCAGAAATATTTCCTTAAATTTTTCTGGATTTTCATCGTATTTTTCTTCCAGTCTTTGAATTGAAAGCTGAATGGGGGTGAGGGGATTTTTTATTTCGTGAGCAAGAATGCGCGAGAGTTCTTTCCATAACATTTCTTTTTCAGCCTGAACCAGTTTTTTCTGAATGTTTATAAGTTCCCGAGACATGCTGTTAAAAGATTGTTTCAGTTCTTTGATCTCTTTTATTCCTGTTTCGGGGAGCTGAACCGAAAAATCACCTTCACGGATCTTGGCAGTGGCAGATTGCAATTCCTTGAGCGGTTTTGTAGCTTTATAAAAAACAAATATAAAAATAAAAGCAGAAAGGATCATCAATAT
>CBFDCX010000137.1:0-5345 GCA_965603415.1 uncultured bacterium | reverse complement strand
GAATATCAGCATACTTATCGAACGGAACATCGATATGATAGCCTTTGCGGTTGGCTACAGCTGTTCCATCGATATCCTCATAGCTACCAGGCAGGTCGTCTTTATTTTCTGCAGAAGTAAATTTGTATCCTGCACTGAATTTACCATTGTGAATTTCTGCTTCATTGAACAGGTAAAATTCAAATTCCGGTATCCAATAAGATTCATCTGCAATACCAGATTTAAGCATAAATTCATTAGCCCTCTTAGCCAGACTGCGCGGATCTTTTTTCACTCCTATCCGCGAATCGGCATCACAAATGTAAGAAAGCATCCGTAAGGTGGGATGATATGTAAATGGGTCAACAATAGCTGTAGATATATCCGGTAAAAGCATCATATCGCCGGCTTCTACAGATTTCATGCCGGGAATGCTGGAACCATCAAAGGGAACACCATTTTTAATAACATATTCCAATTTCCTTACCGGGAAAGAGATATGGTACCAGTTTCCTATCAGGTCGGAATATTTAATATCTACCGTTTTGATCTGGTTTTCTTCAATGATTTTTTTTACGTTTTCTAAATTCATATTTATCTCCAATATCACGTTCCCAAAGAGGGCTTTAGGAACGATGTATATAAAATATTTTACAGCGTTAATCCAGTTAACAATTTCAGAAAGAAGTTAAGGGGTGGCATGATGATAGCGCCGATTATATTCAATCTGAAAACAAACGAAACAGCCAGAATGATCATTAATATTTGTGCACCCTGTCGCTCTTTTGCAGTGTATTTGTAATATGCTTCATCGCTAAGAAAGCCGCCCAATATCTTTGAGCCGTCCATAGGTGGGATGGGAATCAGGTTGAACATCCCCAGAGCCAGGTTTATCAGGATGGCATAAAGAAGCATTCCCAGCCAGAATTGTGTGAAGTCACTGGCGTAATACATAATCTCCGGATCAAACTTCTTGATAAGATTAAAAACCACCGACAGCAATATGGCAAGCGTAAAATTAGCAGCCGGACCTGCCGCTGCTGTAATAGCCGTATCACGCTTATAATTTTGAAAATTATGAGGATTAATGGGAACGGGTTTTGCCCAGCCTATACGAGCAATAAAAAGCATCAGTAAGCCAATCGGATCGATATGAGATATTGGATTCAAGGTCAACCTGCCTGCGCGTTTTGCTGTGTCGTCTCCCAGCATATATGCTACATATCCATGACTGAACTCGTGTACGGTGAGTGCAATCAAAAGAATTGGTAATTGAATTAATAATTGAACTATAAAATTCATTTTCCCTCTATTTCAACACTTTCAGGAAGCGTCTTTTTCCTACTTTTATCACGGATTTTTTATCGACCTTGAAGAAGATATCATCTATCTTTTTTCCCTCGATACTTATTGCGCTTTGTTTTATTAATCGTTTTACTTCACCGTTCGATGCGCAAACACCAGCTTTAACCAGAAGTTCAGTGATCCCTATTTTTGCAGTTCTCAGCTCGAACTCAGGCATTTCATCAGGAAGTTCTTTCCGGGCAAAGATTTTATTAAATTCTTTCTTTGCTTCATCTGCTTCTTCTCTACTATTATATGTTTTTACAATTTCCCAAGCAAGTTCCTCTTTAATTATTTTTGGATTATCACCTTTTTTCAAACGTTGCCTAATTTCCAAAATCCTGTTTTCATCATAACTTCCAGTTGCATATGTACAATAATTCAATATCAGATCATCAGGTATAGACATGGTCTTTCCGTATTTATCTTTGGGAGTATCGAACACAGCTATGTAATTATTCAAGCTTTTGCTCATCTTTTCTTTTCCATCGGTTCCCATCAAGATAGGTGAGAGGACAGCAACCTGTTCGGGCTGGTTGAAAAACCTTTGCATATCTCTTCCTGCCAGGATATTGAATTTCTGCTCGGTTGCACCCAATTCTACATCTGCTTCGATAGCTACAGAATCGTAACTCTGCAGGATGGGGTACATCATTTCATGCATTCCCAATGGAAGACCATTTTCATATCTTTTACGGAATGTGTCGTGAGCCATAAACTGCGCTAATGTAAATTTTCCCATGAGTTTCAATACATCGATCATGGTCATATTGCCAAACCATTCGGTCTGCCAGCGTACTTCAGTTTTACTTTTGTCCAGAACCATGTAAAGCTGTTCCATATATTTTTCGGCATTATTCTTTACCTGCTCTGCTGTAAGATGAGGACGGGTTTCATCTTTTCCCGATGGATCACCAATCTGGGCTGTGAAGTCACCGATAATGATCACGCCGGTATGTCCCAGATCCTGGAAATCACGCATTTTACGAATGGGAACCAGGTGTCCGATATGAACATCGTATCCGGTGGGATCGATGCCATACTTTATCCTGAGTGGTTTTCCTGTTTTTTCTGCTTTTTCAAACTTCTTAATTAAATCTTCTTCGGTGATTATTTCTTCTACACCTTTCCGAATTAATTTCATTTCTTTTTCAAATTTCATATCTTCCCCATACACTTCTCAAATCAAGTATTCCAATAGCTTTGGCAGCTCTTCCTTTGTCAAATTATTTAGTTATTAAGAAACTTATCCACAAAAAAGTTTTATCTTTATTATTTACAAACAATTAATCCACACAATGTGGATAACTTATTTTCGTTGATATATTTGTAACCTGCTTTTTTATAAATCTTTATCGCTAGTTTTTTTTTTACTAAATTTTTTTTGGCTGTTTTTCTCACCTTGACAAATCTTGTTTCATTTTCATTTTCGGTATGCTGTATTATAGTATTTAAGCAGGTTTACGGTGTTTAGTGATTTGTGGATAAGTTAAAACGTGAAGCTAATTTTCTTCATAAGATTCACTGTATCAGAAAGATAAACTATGTGAACAATTTTGTGGATTGATTGTGGATAAGATTTGTGACTTTGTATAAAGCCTTTATTGGTGGTACAAAAGGATGTGGATATGAATGATTACGAAGAACTCTGGGTTGGAGTTTTAGATACCTTAAGAGAAAATATCAGTGAACAGGGCTTTAATACCTGGTTCAATGAAACTCATCTTATTGATATTGATAATAACCTCCTTTCGGTAAAAGTTCCAACGCAGTTCATTGCAGATTATTTAAATAAAAATTATAGTGAACTTATCTGTGAAATATGTTTCAATCTCTATAAATCAAAATATCATATTAAATTTGCCAGTTCTCTTCCAGTAATAAAACAAACTGATTATGATAATGTGGAAAATGTCAAACCAATCCCCAGTTACCAGACTAAATTAAACATGAATTATAATTTCAATGAATTTGTTATTGGCGCTAATAATAAATTTGCGCATTCAGCTTCCCTGGCTGTAGCCGAATCTCCCGGAACTACATATAATCCCCTTTTTCTCTATGGTGAATCCGGTATGGGAAAAACACACCTTATGCAGGCAGTAGGAAATTTTGTAGTAAATGAACTCGTTGAAAAGAAAGTAATGTATATAACCACCGAAGAATTTACAAATGAAATGATAAACGCAATCAGAACAAACACCATGGCTAATTTCAGGAATAAATTCAGGAATTTTGATGTACTCCTGATCGATGATATTCATTTTCTTTCTAGGAAAGAAGGAACCCAAGAAGAGTTCTTTCATACATTTAATTCTTTATACGAAAAGAAGAAGCAGATTGTTCTTACCAGTGATCGTCCACCCAAGGATATTCCCGACCTTGAACAGAGACTTGTCACCAGGTTTGAATGGGGTTTATTAGCTGATATGAAAAGCCCCGATTTTGAAACACGTGTTGCAATCTTGAAGAAAAAAGCCGATTTTGAAAATATCAAACTCAAAGGAGAAGTACTGGAATTTATTGCCGAACATATTTACAGTAACGTAAGAGCTCTGGAAGGATCTCTTATCAGGATACTTGCTTATGCTTCTTATAATAATCTGGACACCGAAAACATTACCGTGGATATGGCGGGAGAAATATTGGTCGATATGATTTCAGATAAAGTTCAGGAGGTAAACCTGGAAACAATAATGGAAAAAGTATGCGAAGCATACAACATAACCCAGGGTCAGATTTTTGATAAAACCCGTAAAAAAAATATTGCCTTTCCGCGGCAGATAGCGATGTATCTTTCCAATTTACTAATACCACAACTCTCCCTGAAAGATATTGCGCAATATTACAAAAGAAAAGATCATACTACTGTTCTTCATGCCAAGAAAACTATTGAAGTGCAATTCAAGAACGAGCGTGACCTCCGCATCCAGATAGAACGCTTGATCAAAGAAATAAAAAAATAATTGTACACTTATCCACGAGCTATGAAGTTAATGAATGTTTATAAGTTGCTGGTTGAAAAACTAAAAAAGAAAAATGTGAATAACATTAGAAATATAAACAGGCAATCCACATTTTATCTACGTTCGAACAACATCTGTAATTCGTTGAAAAAGAATAAATTACAGTTACCGAATTCGAGTTATAATCATATCCACAGCGACTACTATTAATACTAATTTTTTAAAATAAAATAAGGAGAATAAATGATAAGGAATATTAAAATCACAGGATTTATTTTAATAATGATTCTTGTAATTATCGGTTGTACAAATAAATCCAACCTGGTTGGAACAGGAGAAAACGAAGGACCTGAACCGGAATCAGCAATAATAGGTAGTGAATACTTTTCTTCATTTTACAGCTTTGAGGACAGTTTGAAAAACTTTAATACCGACCGAACAGTAATAGGTAATTATGAAAAATACAATACTGCAAATCAGGCAGTTACTCTCATTAAATTTACTTCACTTCCAGATTCTTTTTATGCTATCGAAGATGCAAATCTCATTCTAAGTATTAAAAATAAACATAATTTTGATAATATCGATAACACTACTTTGAAAATAGGCAGGATCATCAATGAGAACTGGTATGAAAGTACTGCTCTCTGGAAAGAACCCACCGATTCTACCAGTTGGTTCGGAACTGAATTTTCTCTATTTGATGGTGATGATTTTGAATTGATTCCCGATCTGGAAATGACTTTGGAAGAAGATTCACTGGTAATTAATATTCCTGAATATTTGATAGAGAATTGGATAGATGCCGATACCTTAAATTTTGGGCTGGCTTTTTACACACCGGATAGCGAATGCTTCCTGGAAATAAATTCTTCTGAAAACGGCAATGATGATCTTAGACCATTCATAACTTATGAATACATGGAAGCAGAGACCGATACTACTTTTACTACCCAAACAGTTTATGCCAGCCATGATATTACGCTTTTCTATACCGATGATGAATATGCTGCTTTCTCTGGTCAACTGATACTTTCCGATATGCAGCCTATCAAG
>CBFDCX010000136.1:0-5371 GCA_965603415.1 uncultured bacterium | reverse complement strand
TTATATATTCTTTGAAATCTCCCTCCACAGTACTGAGATCGGCAACTGTGAATAGATGCTTATAAAGGCGTATTTCCGCATCGATAGCATGTTCAGCAGAAACCCAATGCAGGGTCGCCTTCACTTTTCTGCCATCGGGAGATTTACCACCACGTGAAGCGGGGTCATAGCTACAGCGCAATTCGATGATGTTGCCTTTTTCATCTTTTATAACTTTTTCACATTTAACAAAATAAGCATAACGAAGCCGTACTTCCCGTCCGGGAGCAAGACGGAAAAACTTCTTGGGAGGATCTTCCATAAAATCTTCCCGTTCGATATAGATGGTTTTTGAGAAAGGAACTTTTCGTGATCCGACATCCGGATCTTCAGGATTATTCACAGCATCCATCTCTTCTACAAGGTCATCAGGAAAATTTTCTATTACCACTTTTAACGGATCGAGAACAGCCATTCTACGCTGAGCGGTTTTATTCAGTTCTTCTCGGATGGAGAATTCCAGCAGCGCCATATCCACAATGCTCTGGCGTTTTGCAAGTCCGATCCTGTCACAGAAATTGCGGATAGAACTTGGAGTATATCCACGCCTTCTTAAACCGGAGATGGTGGGCATCCTGGGATCATCCCAACCGTGAACGAATTTACCTTCAACAAGTTCGATGAGTTTACGTTTACTTAGAACGGTATGGTTCAAATAAAGTCTGGCAAATTCGATCTGCTGAGGATGATGAACGTTCAGTTGATCCAGGAACCAGTCATAAAGGGGACGGTTATTTTCAAATTCGATCGAGCAGAGCGAGTGAGTTATTCCTTCAATGGAATCTTCCAGGCAGTGGGCAAAATCATACATCGGGTAGATGTGCCACTTATTGCCGGTTCGATAATGTTCGGCATGGCGAATTCGATATATCAAAGGGTCGCGCATCAGCATATTTGCAGAAGCCATATCTATCTTTGCCCGCAGAACGTGTGCTTCTTCCTCAAATTCTCCATTTTTCATTTTCTGCAGGAGATTGAGATTTTCTTCGATGGGACGGTTCTTGAACGGACTGTCTTTTCCCTCCTCTGTCACCGTACCGCGATTTTTGCGAATATCTTCCAGACTCTGGCTGTCCACATAAGCTTTGCCGTCTTTAACCAGTTGAACAGCATATTCATACATCTGTTCAAAGTAATCGGAAGCATGCAGCAGGCGGTCTTCCCAGTCGCAGCCCAGCCATTTGATATCATTAATAATAGCATTTACATATTCTTCTTCTTCTTTTTCGGGGTTGGTATCGTCAAAGCGAAGATTGAATTTGCCATTATAATCTACAGCTATACCATAATTCAGTAAAATGGCTTTAGCATGACCGATATGCAAGTGACCATTTGGTTCGGGTGGAAAGCGTGTATGCAC
Source organism: uncultured bacterium (assembly GCA_965603415.1). Classification (GTDB taxonomy): domain Bacteria; phylum Cloacimonadota; class Cloacimonadia; order Cloacimonadales; family TCS61; genus JACNIV01. Next base: position 3,972 of record CBFDCX010000136.1, on the reverse strand, counting down.
CCTGCCTTCGTGCTTCCTTGCTTTAATATCTTCGTCGATAATATTTCTAATGAAGTTCGTTGATTCTTCATTTTTCATTTTATTATTCTCCTATTCGGGAAAGAACGTTTTTGATAATCTATTATAAATTTCAGTTAGAACAAGTTGCTGGTTCACATGACCGTCGAGTTTACGAAGCATTTCTTCCAGGAAGTTTATCAGGTCGGAAGCATATTCATCAATATTCGGATTTCTCTGGTATAGCGTCTCGATCATATCGGTTTTATCCAGATTAACGATTTCGGAATGAGCATGTTTGAAATAGGAAATATCACTGATCCAAATAATCAGGTGTAATATCATTTCTGTAAGTTTATTCAGCATCTTTGAACTTCTATAACGGATCACGAAATCCAGGAAACGTAGATCGTTCTGATTTATCAGAATATGCAGGAATTCAACTGTCTGCTCTCGGGTTTCAATTCTTCCTTCTTCCACTAAACGAAGCCCTTTTTCCATGTTGCCATTGGCAATACGGGCATACATTTTAGCTTCAATATTTTCTAGTGATTTTTTTTCTTCCAGTTTCTGTTCTATCAATTTTCTGGTAACCGGATTAAACGGTATTTGCTGGCAACGAGAAATTATGGTAGGTAAGAGTGAATTAGGTTTGGAAGTAGTAAGTATAATTATTGTGTCCGCAGGCGGTTCTTCCAGGGTTTTCAGGAAAGCATTCGCTGCCTGGTGAGTCATTTGTTCGGCATCTTCAATAAGGCAAATTTTGTAATTCCCCTCATTGGGAGTTAATTGTATCCTGTGTTCCAGCATCCGTATACTGGCTATCCTTATGCCGATGTTCTTTGAAAAGAAAAATTCTTTCCATGGCGTTTTGATCTTGTTTTCGATATATGCTTTATATTCTTCCAAGATCTTTTCAGTTTTGATCTCACCCTCAACGGAGATATCCGGTTTATTCGATTCTTTGGGAAATGGGAAGACATAGATCAGGTCCGGATGTGAAAAAGTTAATGATTTCTGACAGGAAGAACATGTTCCGCAAGGGCGTTTGTTTAACGTAGCATGACAGTTCAACGCCATTCCAAAGTAAAGAGCAGAGGTGAATTTTCCCACTCCCTCCGGTCCGTAAAAAAGATAAGTATTCGCTATCTTATCGTTCTTCATAGCTCTTTTTAAAATGGAGATCGCTTTATCCTGACCTTTTATTTTATTGAACATAATTTATTTTTTATCCATTATCTTCTTTATATATATACTTTTAAATTCACTGGCAAGGATATCCATAAGAATTTCATCGTATTTTTTACCGGTTATCTGCAAAGCTTCTCTGCGGTGACCTATAACTTTGAAGCCAATTTTTTCGTAAGAGCGAATAGCTCGTTCATTAAAACTGAAAACCTCTAACATAATGTTGTTCAGGTTTAGAATATTGAAGCCGTAATCAATCAGTAAAATCAATGCTTCAGTACCATATCCTTTGTTCCAATAATTTTTATCACCTATAAAAATGCCGACTTCAGCTTTTCGGTTGCGTTGGTTAATACGAAAGATACTGCAATTCCCCAGAAGTTTATCTGTCTCCATATCGACGATAGCAAATATCTGCGAGTTGTTTTTTATCATATCCTGTAAAATAACGCGTTCTTTTTCCAAGCTGAGCTGCTGGCTGAATATCAACAAATTGGAAGCAATTTCAAAATCGTTCAACCACTCGCAATACTGCTCTGCATCTTCCACAGTAATGGGAGATAAGTAACATTTTTTTCCGATCAATTTCTTGAAATATTTCATATCAGATCCCTATTTAATTAATTTTTGAAGTCTATTTATAACTTCATTTTTGCCAAGGATATCAAAGATCACAGGAAGTTCGGGACCATGTACACTGCCGAATAAAGCAAGGCGCAGCGGGAAATAAAGATCTTTTCCCTTGATATCCAGTTCTTCTGTGCTTCGTGTAAGAAGCTGGTTTATATTTTCTTCGGTAATAGACTCCATTGTTTTCAGATTCTTCAGCCAGAAGGAAAATAATTTTTGCGAATTTTCATTGTCAATGATCTGCTGATCTTCTTCTGAATATGTTGAAATAGTAAAGAACGGTTTTGCTGTTTCGATGATCTCTGAAAGCGTTGATATTCTGTTCCTGGCTACATCCACGATCTTAAGATATTTCTCATTGTCAGTGATATCAAGACCTGCTTCAATAAAGAATGGTTTGGCTTTAATTGCAATGTAGCCCAGTTCAAGTTCACGCAGATAATGACCGTTCATCCAGTTGAGTTTTTCAATATCGAACACCGCACCTGCTTTACTTATTCTTTTCAAAGAAAATTCTTTTTCCAGTTTATCCATTGTATAGAGTTCATCATCTCCTTTGGCATGCCAGCCCAGAAGTGCAACGAAATTCAATAAAGCTTCCGGCAAATAACCTTTTTTCAGGAAATCTTCTACTGCCACATCTCCCTGGCGTTTGCTGAGTTTGCTTTTATCGGGATTCAACAGCAGGGGAAGATGACACATTTTAGGTGGTTTCCAACCGAAAGATTGATATAGAAAAAGATGTTTGGGAACACTGGAAAGCCATTCCTCGCCGCGAATTACATGTGTAATTTCCATCAGGTGATCGTCCACCACATTTGCCAGATGATAGGTGGGATAACCATCCGATTTGATAAGCACCTGATCGTCTACGGTTTCCCACTTGATGCTTATTCGTTCCCGCACAATATCAAAGAAAACAACTTCACCTTCATCGGGTATTTTTGCGCGCATTACATAAGGTTTGCCCTGAGCCAGGTTTTGCTGAACTTGCTCTTTGGAGAGATTTCTACACCTGCCGTCGTAACGTATATCCATCTTTTTTGCGATCTGTTCTTCCCGCATTTTTTTCAGATCATCTTCTGTGCAGAAACAATGATAAGCTGCATCTTTATCGAGGAGTTTCTGTACGTATTTTTTGTAAATATCAGTCCGTTTGGACTGGAAGTATGGACCAAAATCTCCACCTTTATCGGGTCCTTCATCGTATTCCAAACCAACTGCCTGAAGGGTTTCTATCAGATTTTCTACAGCACCTTCCACATAGCGGTTGCGATCTGTATCTTCGATGCGAAGTATAAATTTTCCATTTGTTTTTTTTGCATATAAATAATTATATAATGCTGTTCGCAGACTTCCCACATGCAAGTAGCCCGTAGGACTGGGAGCAAAGCGTACTCGAATTCCGTTACTCATTGATTCTCCATTACTTATAATCTATTTCTAAGATTCATAAGCTTTATGGCGTGTCAACTGGAATTTATATTTCACATTTCAAATAAAATTGGATTGACAATTCCAATACCAATAAATTTTCTCAATAACCGTAAATAATATTACAAGGGAGAACAAATGAAAAAAATGAGGAATCTAATTTTAATCTCAGCAGTTTTATTCCTGCTTTCCGGATGTTTCCAGGTACACAGAACCATCATCGTAAAAAAAGACGGAAGTGGAACGATCGAAGAAAAGTTTTTAGTAACAACCGAAATGGGAGAAAACATGGGAGGTATGAACCTGAACGATGTGGAGAAACTTAAAGCCGATGCAGTTACATTTGGTGAAAATGTGAGTTATATATCCAGCAAAGAGATCGAGGAAAATGGTTTGAAAGGTTATATGGCTGTTTATGCTTTTGATGATATCACAAAACTAACTCTGGAGACGAACCTGGCAGCTAAAGCTATGCAGGGCACAGGGATGCCAACGGATAAGGAGTATATTACTTTTGATTTCAATAAGGGAAAAACTTCACAGCTTAGCATTATTTTACCAACGGAAAAACAAGAACCAGCAGGTGAAGAATATATGGAAGAAACAAGTGAAATCCTCAGCGAAGAAGACCAACAGCAGGCAATTGATATGGTGAAAGCAATGTATGTTGGTATGAAGCTTTCGTTCAATATCAAATTTGATGGTAAAATTACCAATTCTAAT
>CBFDCX010000135.1:0-5387 GCA_965603415.1 uncultured bacterium | reverse complement strand
CCGATGAATTCCCTTAAAACAGAATCTGCCGGAACAGGTGAATCATCTTCCACAGCTTTCACTTTATTTAAGAGATCAAATATCCTGGTTGCTCTTATAAATGCATCTTCCCGCAGGGGATTTTCTTTATATCTTTTAGTCCATGTTTTAAACTCATCAAATAGCTTTGCTTTGTACAATGCGATCTCATAAGGCATGGCACTGTTAACTATATAATCTGTTGTATTGATGAATGGGATAATATGCCTGATCTCGCTGGAGCGAACGTAATGCCAGTGTTCCAGAGTTTGGCGTGGGTTGTATGCCCGATGAGCAGCATCCCGCAGCATGCGGCGTATCATGCGCAGGTCTGTCCAGCGGATGAACCGTTCATCCGGATCTTTCATTTGCAGAAGCGGTTCAATGTAAACTTTGAATTTATATTCATCGGGGATACTTTCACTCATCTGGGGGAAAAGTCCATGCAGACTGTCTATAAGAAGTATCTCGTTCTTTTTCAGTTTCATTGCTGTGCGGTTCAGATGACGTAAACCTGTTTTAAAATCGTAAAAAGGAATTTTGATTTCTGCACCATCGCAGAGTCTTTTTATATGATCGTTGATCATAACCAGATCCAGAGCCTGCGGAGTTTCAAAATCATAATCACCGAATTCATCTGTGGGATGCATTTTCAGATCTAAAAAGTAATTATCCACTATAAAAGCTTTGAATTTCAAACCGATCTTGTTTAAATGCTGTTCCAGTTTAATGGTTGTAGTGGTCTTACCGGAAGAGGATGGACCGCTCACAAAAACCATTTTCAGTTCTTTGCTGCGCTGGGCAATATTTTCGGCAGCAGTGGTGATATCCTCTTCGTAAGCTGCTTCCGATTCATGTACAATATGAGGGAATTCACCTTTTTTTATGCGTTTATTCAAAGCTTCTATAGAATGCAGGTTATGGGAAACCGCCCAATCCAGAATATGCCAGATCTTTGACCAGGGAATGTTTTCTGAAGGATGAGAATCTTTCCTGGATTTTTCACGTCGGTTGCGGTTGTTTTCTTCTCTGTAGAGAATATAAGTCTTTGCAACCTGTGTATGCCCGTTTTTTATCAGCACTTTTTCTACTACATCCTGTATTTCTTCAATGTACGGATCATGATCGGCTGGAAAAAGCCGTTCCAATTCGATCACAACTTTATTAGCAAGATTATCGGCAATATCTTTATTCCTGCCACCTACTGCAACTGCAGCCCGGTAGATAGCATTAGCAATTCTTTTTTCCTTAAATGGCACAATAGCACCGCTGCGTTTTATTACGTGTTTAAATTTACTCATTTAAACCTCATATTAATTCTCTTTTAACTTCCGAAACAGAAGCAAAAAAAATAAGAAAATAAATTAATGATTAATAATTTCATCAGCCATCATCCAACCGTGAGCAGTGGCATAGATTATTGAACGTGTAGCGCCGGAGCAATCACCGATGAACTTGAGGTTATCGAAATGATCGTTATATAAGCGATTCGAATAGAACTTGATCTCGGGAGCGTATAACAGGTTGTCATCATTTGCCACGCCGGGTATTACTTCGTTTAGATTCTCGATAAAATCTATGATGCTTTCTGCAATACGGCGCGGGTAGGCAAGATTGATGTCTCCCATGATGTATTTATCCTTTTCCAGTGTGGGAGAAACCCTGTACAGATGCTTAGTCCTTTTGGAACTTTTAAAGTTGTTGTAAGTTTGCAGGATGACTTTATTCTCTCCTGCCAGCAGGTTTGTGAGTTTGGCAATGTGCGAGCCGAACCCAATGGGATCGTTAAACGGTTGTGTAAGCTGGACCGTCGTAAGAATAGCGAAGTTGGTATTTTTACTTTTTTCCTTTAATTTGGAATGCCCGTTCACAGTTACAAAATCATCATAATTTTCGGTAACAACAAAGCCACTAGGATTGTTGCAGAAGGTACGAACCATATAACCTGTCTTGCTTTTGTACTTCACTTTGAATTCATACATTTCACGGTTCAGTTCTTCCACAATAAGGTCAGGAAGTTCCATACGAACACCCATATCTACTTTTGTATTATCTGATATAAGTTCAGGAAATTTACCGATAACTTTTTTTACCAGTTTATGACCGCTTCTGCCTACAGCTACCACTACCAGATCAAAGCTGTCCCGGTTACTCAATATAACCGTATTGGCAATCGGTTCAATATCAAGGATCGGTGTTTCAAAATGAAAATGAATATTCTTTAATTTTTTAAAATCTTCATATATATTATAAAGAACCTGTTTCAACTGGTCTGTACCAATGTGGTAAAAATCGGAATGAATAGGCTGGAAACCTTTTTCGTAGAATTTATTATAATACTCCTTCTTGGCAAAAGAGCTACCTTTCTCATATTTTTTATCTTCAGTTTTTTCGAGGTAGTAATCCACAAGTTGTTTTTGCAGGTCCATATCAACATCTATATTTCCACCCATTTCATTTGACACGAACAGTTTACCGTCTGCCCGTATTCCCGAGATACTCGATGAATAGATATCTTTGCTTTTTTCAAAAATATGTATCTCATTCTCTGAATTCTTAATTCGTTCTATAAACCCGATGGCTGCTGCTCCAAATCCAATGATCGCTATTCTCATTTAAATTCCTATTTTAAAATTTATATCTCGAAGATTAGTTTTTATGCAAAAACGTCAAATTCTTTTTAAGAATAAAACAGCCTTGAAAAAATTTATGCATTACAAATGGATCTTTTATATTTTCTTACTTGACAAAGAGATTTCAAATTCAGTTCATTGATATATAAGATTAATTACAATAAAATATTTAAGGAGGAGAAAAATGAAAAAATTTATTTTAAGTTTAATTTTCATTAGTTTGATTTCATTGCATGTATTTGCATTTCAGGGAAACGATAATTTGGAAATTATCAGGAAAAAAGCTGCACTTCAGTTGGTGAGGGATAATCATCATAATTCAGAGCGTATAAAGATTCCCAATCCTTTCCAGTTTGATTATGAAAATAAGCAGGAAAAAATGGCTATAAGATCATACCAAATTGAACCAGGTAACAGAGATCCAATGGATGTGAAGATCAATGGAGAAGATCAAACAACTATCGTTCAGGGTGATGACTTCGTTATTACCATCTTTTTTTCTGATGGCTGCTCGGAAGCAAATGTAAGCATGTGGGCAGATATGAACGGTAATGGAACTTGGGAGGATGATATTGATCTGCTTGTTCCCGATACGGAAGATGAAATAGTGGATAACGATTTTGAAGATGAAGATCCTGCGGTGGGAGTATATCAGATTACTTGTTATGGAGATGAAGACGGACCGAATAGGGTTTCAAACTTAGGTTGTTTTTATGTGGGGGAAGATACCGGTGGTATCGATGCAGCTTTTTTATGGATAGATCCGATAACATCAGATTATTCTGTTGCCGGTTCGGTTACTCCAGTAGATCCAAACATAATAATTGCAGCTATGTCCAGTGAAGAGAATATGTGGATGACAGCTACTGATGCATCAGGAAATTATCAAAATTTTGTGCCTGTAGTAGAGGTTTATATGGTTATGGCTTTTGACCCACTTGGTGTTCTGGGCGGTGGGATGTTCTCGGATACAGTGTATGTTGATGTGGATATCAACAGTCATATTACAGGTTATGATTTCAATTTTATTCCGGGAAATGCTACCATCGAAGGTACTGTTTTGGATGAGAACGGTGCTCCGGTTGTGGACGTTACAGTTTATGCTGAGGGACAAATGCCAGGTGGTGTTTCAGCTGAAACTAACAGCTCTGGATATTACAATCTGATCGTGATCGAGGGAATGTGGAAGGTTGGATTTAATTGGGATGATTTGATCCCGGATTATCTACCTGTAGAAGAAGTTGAGGTTTATGTGGAAGAAGGTGGTACGGAGACAGTAGATTTCCTGGTTTATGAAACAGATTCCACAATAGAAGGCACAGTCTATCTGGATGACGTTCCTACAGCTGGATTTGAGATAGATTGCTGGAGTGATATAGGGGGAACAGAAACTGATAGTGAACAGAGTGGCAGTTATGTTCTTCACGTTGCCAGCGAAGCGGATGCAATGGGTGGCTATTGCATTAATGTTTATATCGAGGACGTCCCGGGGGTCTACGTGGTTGAATCCTATAATAATATTGTTTCCGGCTCCACAGGAATTGATTTCCATATTTATACAGCTGCTGGTGGAATAGAAGGTCATGTATATGATTCCGTTACTTTGGAGCCTGCAGAAGATTGCTGGATTAATGCATTCGATGGTACAAACTGGTTTGGAACCGGCATTGATGATGAAGGATTCTATCAACTATATTTACCGAACGGAACTTATGAAGTTTATGCTGAGGGTGAAATGTATTACCAGCAAATGGTTCCCGATGTTGTGATTGAAGATGATATGATCACCATGGATTTCTATCTCGACCCGATCTCATTCGATGGTGCACTGGAAGGTTATGCTTATGTAGAAGGAACAACCGATCCTATTGAAGGAGTTGATATCTGGGTATACAGCGATACTTATTTTACAGGGACCTGCACAAATGAATTTGGTTTTTATCACATTGACCTTCCCAATGGCGTCTATGTTTTCGATGCGTGGCATGTTAATTACTACAATGTTCATATAGATGACATTTTTATAGAAAACAATATAGTTCAGCAAAATTTTGAGATGGAACCGGTAATTTTTACTGGTTCTCTTTCTGGAAATGTTTACGAGGAAGGAACTACAAATCCGGTCATAAACGCTAACATTAGTGCGGGAACTCAGGGGTATTGGAACATGACATATTCCGATGGAACAGGTTATTATTACTTTAATCTGCCAAATGGAATTTATTCGCTGGATTGCTGGAAAGATGGTTACCTGGGATTTCATGAAGATGAAATTATTATCAACAATGATAATGTAGTCTTTGATATTTATTTGGTCCCGGATGTTGATGCTGATGATGAGTTAATATTACCTGTAAGCAGCTTATCTCAGAATTATCCCAATCCTTTCAATCCAACAACAACGATATCTTTTTCCGTAACACAAACGTCCCCTTTTGTGACAATAGAAATCTATAATATCAAAGGACAACAGGTTTGTACTCTGGTAAATGAAGTATTTCCAGCAGGCAGGCATTCAGTATTATGGGATGGAAGGGATGATCATGGTGAACCTGTTTCTTCAGGATTGTATTTCTATAAATTAGAAACAGGAAATTTCAATGCCATTAAGAAAATGATCTTGATAAAATAACTAAAGATTTAAAAACGGCTCGGAAATTCCGAGCCGTTTTCTTTTATTTATATTTTAAAAACGTTATATTTCATCATCAATATAGCTACCGCGCATCTTGTGTA
>CBFDCX010000134.1:0-5417 GCA_965603415.1 uncultured bacterium | reverse complement strand
CCACAGGTGGCCAACCGATTGCATTAGGACCACCATAAGCACCCATATCATTTATTATAGTACCCATTGCAGGATATAAAGCATAACCAGGATTTGTTGGGTCTTCAGGGTCATAATAAATTGGGTCAGGATTGCCGGCATCTATACAGGGAGAATCTTCCAGAAGCGAATAAGGAAATACTCCTGTTCCCACAAATAATGGATCTTCATCTATGTTACCTTCTCCTGTCCAACCACCTTCTATATTTGAATATGTAGCTGTAACAGAGCCGAAATAAAAATAGATCTCTTCTGGCATATCATTCCACAGAATACAATTAGTCAAACTCAGATTGGTATCCCAGACATATATTCCACCACCATCATCACCAGCAGAATTATTTGATATTGTTACATTTGTAAGATTTGGATCGGAATGATTACAAAAAATTCCACCGCCTTTCCAAAATACTGTAGAGTTATTAGATATGTTGACATTTGTTAGATTAGGATTGGAAGAATAACAATAAAATCCACCGCCATGATTAGCAGCAGAATTATTTGATAAGTTGACATTTGTAAGATTCAAATCTGAAAACCTGCAGAATATTCCCCCACCATCATCACCGGCAGAATTACCTGTTATGGTTACATTTACTAAATTCTGAGACGAACCTCTACAGCAAATCCCACCACCATTATAATCTGCAGAATTTCCTGATATTATTACATTCATCAAACTCGTACTGGAATTATTACAGAAAATACCACCACCACCATAACCATTAGCATAACCATTCTGAATGGTCATGTTCTCCATGGAAAACCCAGTATCATTCATACTTACTAAAATTCCATCCGATCCTTCACCATCTAATATTGTTAATAACTCATCATCTCCAATCAATGAAACATAACTTCTACAAAATAATGGAAATATCTCACTTGTCCCAAATGAGGAATAGGTTCCATTCGATAAATGAATTGAGAGAGTATTTATACTGTCAGGGAAGATCTTAGCGAGTGCATAATATACTGTAAGTAATGGATCATCAGCAGTTAATCCACTGTTTTCATTTGAACCGGTTGGACTGACACATAGATCTTGATCAATCTGTTCAACTTTGGCATTTAGAATATCAAAAGTGAAATTTACATTCGGGCTGGCAAAATAATCGTCGGGTTGTAATACAGTAAAAGTATCTACTATTACTTCTATTGTATTACAATTGTATGCATACAGATCACAGCCTGAACCAGCAAAATTCAGATAGATATTACATCGATTTATCGGATCAAAATTTAGAGTAGAATTGTAACAAGAAATCCCACCCCCATAATCACTTGAATTATTTATTATAGTTATATTCTTTAAACTAGGGGAAGAATTTCCACAGTAAATCCCACCACCACCACCATATCCCATATACCCGGTAACATTATTTGAAATTATAACATTAACCAAAATCGGATTGGAATCCCAGCATTCCATTCCACCACCTCTATCAGCGGTATTATCTGATATTGTTACATTTAATAATCTTAAACTGGAATTTGTACAACATATCCCACCACCCAGTTCAGCAGTATTATATGATATTTTGACATTCACTAAACTCGGATTAGAATTGGCACAAAATATACCACCTCCAAGAATATAATACTCATAATGAGGAAAAGGAATTAATGTTCCGTTTCCATCAGTTAGAGTAAAACCGGTTAAAACTGCAGTAGAATCTTCTCCATTTGCAAAGGTTACAACAGAAGCTAAATCAGGATTCGCAGGTTGACTTCCATCAATAACTGTCTGTGAAATGTATGTTGTATCCTGTGTTGTTAAAAATAGTGAAGCTACTGTAATCAGTTTTCCATTGTAGTTAATGTTCTCTACATATGTTCCAGGTTGCACAAGAACTGTGTCAGTGTCAACTGCTACGTTAATCCCTTCCTGTATTGTAGGTTGGTCACCTGGAACGTTGATTATAGTTGAGAATAGAAAGGTTGATAAAATAAAAAATACTAAAACAAAAGAAATAGTCTTCATAACGTACTCCTTTTTTGGGGTTAATTACTTTAACAGGATCATCTTCTAACTTTCTGGTAATCACCATTAGGCTCCTCAAGTTTATCAAACCGATTGATAAACCGATCACTTGACGGCTGATCGCTAACCACGATCTTAAAGAACTTCTTTTCTTCACCTGCCAGAGGATAATCATAATACAAGTCTGTAACTGTATCTATCAGGTGAGCTTCATCACAAACAAAATCGGGAGAATCTCCGGCATATATTTTGTACCAGATACCATTAATTTCCGGATAGGAATTTCCTTGATAAGTTCCATATTCCACTTCGTCCCAACTGAGCCCGATGTTACTTCCATTTTGGGTAATTGTAACTTCTGTTTCATCTGGAGCAATATTATCTACTGAATAACCGGAATCGGGAAGCGAAGTAAAATATAAATACGCATCATCTGTATGTGCTACTACATGAAATGTGGAGTAATTAGTAGATACTGTACTCGAATCTTGAAGTGTTGGAGAGATAATGGAATATTGATCATATCCCATAACTGGAAGCTGGGTTATGAAGGTTAAAATCTCATCATTCCTCTGCCAGTAATAATTCTTATCATAACCTAATACTGCTCTCTCTAATATTTCACGTGGATTTTCATAAATCTCTAATTTTCCTCGATCATCAAATAGATCATCATATCTCCACACTGAATATGATTCTAAAGGAACAGAAGCACCAGGGATATCAAAAGGACTTTTGTCCCAAATGACCTGCACATATCTTCCCTGATCATGTGGAACATCCGTAACAGCAGTAATTGAGGGATTTCCGTTGATAGATTGATCGCAGAAATAAGCTCCTATATCTGCTCTTGTTCCATCCGGGTCTAAAGGTGAAGAGGGATCACCTGCATCTATACAGGGTGAATTATATAGTAAATTATAGAAATTATTTAAGGGATCTACAAATAACGGATCGCTGTTAATATTACCTATCCCCCACCAACCGTTTTGGATATCCGAATAGGTTGCTGCAACTGAACCGGACAAAATATATATCTCATCTGGTGAATCATTCCATAAAATGGAATTTGTTAAATTAAAATTGGATGAATTACAGTAGATTCCACCTCCACCAGTACCTGGTTGAGCTGAATTACCTGTTATTGTTACATTCTGTAATATCGGATTGGAATTATCCAAGCAATAAATCCCACCACCACCATCATTAATGGCAGAATTTTCTGATATTGTTACATTATCTAAACTTGGACTGGATTGAATAAAAAAAATCCCACCACCACCATATTGAACTGTATTACTTGATATTGTTACATTATCTAAACTTGGACTGGATTGATAACAGTAAATTCCACCACCATCATAAGCATAATTTCCTGATATTGTTACATTATTTAAACTTGGACTGGAGTTATGTAAGTATATCCCACCACCATGAGAATAAAGAGCAGAATTATTTGTTATTGATACATTCTGTAGAATCGGACTGGAATTATTCCAGCAGTAAATTCCACCACCAGCACCTGTTTGAGCAGAATTACCCGATATTATTAGATTATCTAAACTTGGACTTGCATTACTACAGTAAATCCCACCACCACCACTAGAAGAACCATTTGTAATTGTGAAACCACTTAAAACTGCAATTGGATCTTCTCCACTATCGAAGGTTACAACACTTCCAATTAAGTTACCATCGATAATAGTAGATGATATATAGGATGGTTCTGTAGTGGTTAAAAATAATGAACCAACTGTGATGAGTTTCCCATCGAAGTTAATATTTTCTACATACGTGCCAGGTTGTACGAGTACGGTATCGCTATTTGAAGCCCTACCGATACCTGCTTGAATTGTTGAGTAATCGACAGGTACATGCCAGATAGTAGAATACAGAAATGAAGATAAAATAATGAGAATAAAAATAAGAAATAAAGTTTTCATAAAATCCTCCCTTTTTGAAAAGTTAAAAAAACAACGATTCAAAGAAGTGCGAGATATTTCAAAAGTTCAGAAGCGTATAGAAAGTTCAATATTCAACACTTCTTTATCCACATCTCCGAAAAAAGAGTGTTTCCTATTATATGTCAAACATTTTAAAAAACAAACTAATTATAATAATCATTAATCAACATTTCAAATAACAAATTCACATTGAGTTTAAAAGACCTAAAATAGAAGATAATTTTGTTTATGTAGTTTTATACTCTTTCGAAAAGTTCACGCTAAATAGGCACGTTTATTATCAACTGAACAGGATTTTGAAAGGAAAAAGGAAGCCAAATGGCTTCCCATCACTTCAACAATATCATCTTCTTAACTTTTTGTAATCGTCTGCAGGCTTCCCGGGTTTCGTAAACCGGTTAATAGACCGACCCTATTCTGGCTGATCGCTAACCACGATCTTAAAGAACTTCTTTTCTTCACCTGCCAGAGGATAATCATAATACAAGTCTGTAACTGTATCTATCAGGTGAGCTTCATCACAAACAAAATCGGGAGAATCTCCGGCATATATTTTGTACCAGATACCATTTATTTCCGGATAGGAATTCCCTTGAAAAGTTCCATATTCCACTTCATCCCAACTTAGACCAATGCTACTACCATTTTGGGCAATATAAACACGTGTTTCATCCGGAGCAATGTTATCTACAGAATAACCGGATGCAGTTTCAGAAAGATAATAATTATCCTCACCATGAAAAGCTACCATAAATGTTGAATTATATTCTTCAGGAGTAGATGAAGCACTCGAATCAATTAAAGTTGGAGCAATTAGAGAATATTGCTCAAACAGAAGTGAAGGTATTGTTGCAATATAAGTCCAGATTTCTTCGTCTCGCTGCCAATAGATCTTCGTGTTTTCTATATTTTGAGTATAAAGCAAAATATCTGAAATACCCTCTACAATTATTGAACCGGTTTTTCTTTCCGGCTGTTCATCCAATCTCCATACAGTATAGAAATTATTTTGTGAATACACTGAATCTGCATAAGCTCTTGTCCAGATTAACTGCACTTGATGACCTTGATCGTTTTGGATGTCGGTTATTGAATTAATGATTGGAGGAAAAGGTTCAACTTCTCCCACAATTGCAGTTCCGTAGTAGGAATTTCCATAATCACAATAAGAAACGATAAAATGAGTTGCATCCAAAACGGCTACTGAAAGATAGTTTGTTTCAGCAGAATTGAAAACATATTCAGAGCCGTACGAAATGGTATTATCGGAGACTGTGCCGATAACCGCAGTTCCGTAGTAGGAATTTCCGTAATCATGATAAGAAACGACAAAATGAGCTGCATCCAAAACGGCTACTGAAAGATAGGTTGTGACAGCAGAATTGAAAACATATTCGGAGCCGTACGAAATGGTATTATCGGAGACTGTG
>CBFDCX010000133.1:0-5472 GCA_965603415.1 uncultured bacterium | reverse complement strand
AAAACGCAGGATAGCAGCGACAACGAAATAAGCTCTGATCTGAAAGACAGGGATTTCCTTGTAAAAGTGATATCGATCAAAAGGAAGGAACTGCCCGAATTGAACGATGACTTTGCCAAAGACCTGGAGTACGATTCACTCATCGATCTGAGAGAAAAAGTTAGTGAAGAGTTAAAAACCAGGCTTAAAAAAGAAAATGCAGAGAAAAAACGCAATGCCATTATCACCATACTTATCGAAGAAAATCCTTTTGAAGTTCCTCCTTCCATGATAAAAAATTACGCTGAAAATATGGCAAAACCTTATGTTGATGCCTACAAAATGGAATTAGAGAAAATTCTTCCAATGTATATGGGAATGGCTGAATACAACCTGAAAAGTCATTTCATTTTAGACGAATTGAAAAAGATCGAGAAAGTAGAAATAACTGCCGAAGATAAAGATGAAATTATCAAAGATGCGGCTGACAATCTGAAGATGGAACTTGACAAATACAAAGAAATGTATAAAAAACAGATCGAGAGTGATGATTTTATGTATGCAGCAGAAGAAAAGAAATTACTGGATCTGCTGGAAATGAAATCGAAATTTGTTCCTTATCCAAAAGAAAAAGCAGTAAAAACTAAAGTTTCAGAAATTGAAAAGGAGAAATAAATGGCTTACGTTCCAATAGTTGTTGAACAGGACGGCAGAACAGAACGGGCTTATGATATTTATTCCCGTCTATTAAAAGACAGGATCGTTTTTATGGGTTCTATTATCGATGATAATGTTGCCAACGTTGTTATTGCCCAGCTTTTGCACCTGGAAGCCGAAGATCCCGACAAAGATATTTACATGTACATAAACAGTCCGGGAGGTTCGGTTTATGCAGGTTTGGCGATATACGATACAATGCAGTATATTCGCCCTGATGTTAGCACTATCTGCATCGGGCAGGCTTTGAGCATGGGTGCATTTCTTCTTACAGCCGGTGCGGAAAATAAACGTTTTACCCTTCCCAACAGCAGAATAATGATCCATCAACCTCTGGGAGGTGTACAGGGACAAGCCTCAGATATCGAGATTCAAACTAAAGAAATTTTGCTCCTGAAACAAAAGTTAAACACACTTTTGCAAAAACATACAAAACAATCCCTTAAAAAGATAGCAGCAGATTCAGACAGAAATTTCTTCATGAGTGCAGTTGAAGCAAAAGAATACGGGCTTATCGATGAAGTTATCGAATCTCGTAAGGAATCTATAAAACAAGAAAAAAAGGGAGAATAATGTGGAAGAAAGCAGAATAAACCACTGTTCCTTTTGCGGCAGAAGCGAAGCGGAAACAAACTATCTCATTAAAGGTATCAATGGTAATATCTGTGATGAATGCATTACAATGTGTTCCACAATTTTAGAATCGGAATTTCTAAAGAAGGAAATGGATAGCTTTACGCTTCCCACACCGCGTGAAATACATCAGCAATTGAATCAATATGTAATTGGACAGGAATCGGCAAAACAGGTCATCTCAGTTGCTGTTTACAACCATTATAAAAGAATCTTCAAACAGAAACCGGACGACGAAGTAGAGATCGAGAAGAGTAATATCTTGATGATAGGACCAACCGGCTCAGGAAAAACCCTCATCGCTCAAACACTGGCTCATATCCTCAAGGTTCCTTTTGCTATTGCCGATGCCACCACGCTTACCGAAGCGGGTTATGTGGGCGAAGATGTAGAAAATATTCTGGTTCGTCTGTTACAAAATGCTAACTACGATGTAGATAAAGCTGAAAAAGGAATAATCTATATCGATGAGCTGGATAAGATAGCCCGTAAATCGGAGACTCCCTCGATAACCAGAGATGTATCCGGTGAAGGTGTACAACAAGCGCTTCTAAAAATACTGGAAGGTGCAAAAGTGAATATCCCCCCCAAAGGCGGACGTAAACATCCTCAGCAGGAATTCATTGAAATGGATACAAAGAACATTCTCTTTATCACCGGTGGGGCTTTCTTCGGACTGGAAAAGATAATCCAGACCAGGCTTCAGCAAAAGACCGTTGGCTTCGATGCAGATATCATTTCCAAAGAGGATGAAGACAAGAATATCTTTGAAAAAGTCATTCCCGATGATATGATAAAATTCGGTATAATACCGGAATTAGTGGGTAGAATGCCTGTGGTAAGCTCTTTGCACGAACTGGATGAAGATGCATTGATAGAGATACTTACAAAACCCAAAAATGCCATTTGCAAACAATATAAAAAGCTGTTCGATATAGAAGGTGTTACTCTCGATTTCGGTATCGATGCTTTGAAAGAGATAGCACATACAGCACTTCAACAGAATATTGGTGCACGCGGTCTTAGAGCCATAATGGAAAAATTCATGCTGGAAATCATGTACAATATTCCGGAAATGAACAATATAAAAGAATGCCTTATCTCACGTGATGTGGTTCTGGGAAAAAGCGATCCTACTTTTTCTTATTATGCTAACACAAAAGATAGAACGGCTTAATCTATAATAATCCAACCCGGGTTTTCCACAAGTCAAGCGTCACTATTTGTTGTAAAGACAGGTCGCGACCTGTCTCTTCGAGTTTTAGTAGACGTGACTTCTCTTGCTGGTGCAGGTATGTCACCTGAACCATACGGTTTAATTTTCTGCTAAATAAAAACTAAATGTCTCCCTGAGAGATTCTAATCTTTCAAACCATCGAAGGGTCTCATTCTTTCATAGATTCTTCAAAGCCTGACCCTGCAAGAATTCCTCAGAAAGACAGATTATTTTTATTTTTTAAATCCTCGTTCCCAAATTGTATTTGGAAACGCAATTGTACGCAAAGCTGAACTTTGCTAAGTGTCCCCTCATCCGCCCCGAAAGCATTCGGGACACCTTCTCCCCCAAGAGAAGGATATAAATCAATTTCCGCAATTTTTCCCTCTCCTTATGGGAGAGGGCTATGGTGAGGGCAAAATATCACTCAATCTTACGATTAAACTTTCCCGTAAGTTTTAAGTTCTATTTTCTTAAATGTAATTTTAAACGAAGTTCCTTTTACTTTTTCCAATTTAAGTGTACCATTAAGTTGTTTGGTTAATGAACTTACCAGCGTCAATCCTAAAGTGGTAGAGTTTTCCAGATCGATCTTTTTCGATATTCCTATTCCATGATCTTTCACACATAATGTATTTACCAGATTTTTTTGAGTAAAACTAATATTGATCTCTCCTTTTCTTCCTTCCGGGAATGCATATTTAAGTGAATTGCTGACCAGCTCGTTGATGATAAGACCACAGGGAATTGCTGTGTTAATATCCACTAAAACATCTTGAATATCCAATTTTAATTCAATTAGATTTGAATTGATATTGTATGAAATAAATATTTGTGTAACCAATTTTCTTACATAATATGCAAAATCGATATTGGCCAGGTCTTTGGAACGATAGAGAGCATCGTGGATGAGTGCCATTGTTTTCACACGATCCCTACTGTTTTGAAAAAGCTCTAATGCTCTTTTATCTGTGATGTGTGCAGATTGCAGTTTTAATAAGCTAGAAATTATCTGCAGATTATTCTTCACCCTGTGATGTATCTCGGCAAGCATAGTATTTTTTATCTCAAGGTCTTTTTTCATTTGTTCATCTGCCTGTTTATGCTGAATGGCAAGAGCAATTTCTTCAGAAACAAATGTTAAAATTTCCAAATCTTTTTCCGTATAAAGACGTGGATCATCATAGCTTTGAACAGCTATTACGCCTATTATTTTTTTCCCAATTTTCAAAGGAACGCCCAACCAGATTTCTGAATGAGCACCAATAGTCTCAACAATTCCTTTTTTTGTTAAATCCTCTACTACATCATCCGTAGCAAAAAGAGGTTTTCCGGTTTTAATTACATATTTTACCATAGTTTTACCAGCAGGAAATGTTTCAAATTCATCTTTTTCATCAACATGAAAAGGAAGAGAGATCATATCAGTTTTTTCATCATATAATGCTATGAAAAAATTTGTAGTATCAATTATATCTCCCAGAAATTTTCTTATCTTGCTATAGAGTTCTTCGATATTATCAATTCTATTCAAAGTATTAGAGATATTGAATAATGTATTTTGTATTTTTTCTACCTGCTTTCGTTCATTAATTTCTGTATGTAGTTCCTTTGTAGTTTTATTAAGATCATTCAAAACAACTAAACTGGCTATTCTTTGTTTTTCGCTTTTTTCAAGTTGTTTCTTAGATTCCTGGGATTTTTCTTTGAGTTTTTCTTCTGCTTGCTTGCGTTCGGTGATGTCACGAACAAATTCAACAACTCCTGTTATTTTATCTGAATTTGGGTCTATTATTGGATAACTGAAAAGTTCTATCCACTTTACAGGAGAACCGGGTAATCCCGATACAATATTCCATTCTGTTTTACCAGATTCCAAACAACGAAGAGTAGGGCACGGTTTACACGGTTTATCTGCATTATGATAGACTTTATAGCATTTTTTTTCTTCCAGAGGAAGATTTTCACCATACCATTTCTTCATTGTTGCATTTACATGGAGCACAGTCAGATCTGGACTAAGTACGCTAACACCATCCTGAACACTTCCTAATACACTATAAAAAAATTGTTCATTTTTTTTCAAATCTTCTTCTATGCGTTTACGCTTGATGATAGCTGTCAACTGTATTGAAATAGTTTCTAACCGATGCAGGTAAGCTTTTGTAAACGTTTTTTCACTTGAAATATAAAGCAGACCTATATTTTCTTCTTCTGAAATTAAAGGAATAATTATTACTGAATTAATACTTAGAATTTTTAAAATCCGTGGAACATACTTTTGAATCGTCTTGTACAATATACCAGGAAGTGAGACTGTTTTAGTAAACTCTGTTGCTAAACTCTGGATGTCGGAAGGATCGTTAATAAGTTGTGATTTGCCTGTTTGTAACGTTTTGAAGTACATACTCCCTTTTTTCAACAGCAATTTTATCATAGGTATCTTTATGCCAATAATTCTCTCGATCTTTTTCTTTACAGACGGTTTAAGGACAAGGTTTTGCATGAGCATGTATTCTTTATCCTCACTTAAAAGATATATTGTTGCTCCATCACAAGAGAATAATTTACTGGTTTCCTTTACAAATATATGG
This sequence comes from uncultured bacterium, assembly GCA_965603415.1. Classification (GTDB taxonomy): domain Bacteria; phylum Cloacimonadota; class Cloacimonadia; order Cloacimonadales; family TCS61; genus JACNIV01. Next base: position 333 of record CBFDCX010000133.1, on the reverse strand, counting down.
AGTATCTCCTGCAAGCTATCACCCCGGTTGAGGTTAGTATGCAGTAGATTGATCAGAGCCAGGTCTTCCGTCTTCTGCCGGATTTCCTTCTCTGCTTTCTTACGTTCGGTAATATCATGTATAATAGCCATAGGACGTTTCTTGCCCTTCCAAATTGTAACAGTTGTTGACATTTCGACAGGTATTTCCGTACCATCTTTTTTAACAATGATTCTCTCATAGTTAGTTTGAATTGGTTTGCCTGCTATTCGGTCTTTCATTCTTTTTTTTAGTTTGGCAATATCTTCTGATCTTGTAAAATCCCATCCTGTCATTTTAAACAATTCATCTCTG
>CBFDCX010000132.1:0-5521 GCA_965603415.1 uncultured bacterium | reverse complement strand
ACTCCTATTACTACTTCCACTTCATTGGAAGGAATAGATTCATGAGTTCCATACATTGCTGTTACATAGTAAATATATGTTCCTGGTGGAACAGCCTGATCGACATACAAGCTAGTTGTGGTTTCACCTAATACCACACCATTGCGATATACTCTGTATGTTGTAAATCCAACAGAACCTATTGGTGCATCCCATTGCAGGATCACATTCGAGGCAGCTAATGTATAGCTGAGATTTTGTGGCGGAAGATAGAGATTTTGCATTTGTATATCAACTGTAGTAATTTGACCTTCTTCAATTAATACATCATCTTGAGTGAAAGGTTCGTAACCGTCTATTTCGCAAGTTAATGTATAAGTTCCCACATCCAAAATCATGCTGTAATCACCGTTTCCATCTGTAGTTGTGGTGAATGTTCCCATAGTGATAACAGCACCTTCTATGGCGAATCCTTCGTCAAGGTCTGTAACGGTTCCGGCAATTTCACCTGTAATAACGTTCAAATTACCGTCAAAGATATACATACCACCTGTTGTTCCAGCCCATGTTCCAGCCCAACCTGTTTGAGCATCCAGGAATGCTGAAGCTTGAATTGAAACACCGCTATTAAGAGTTATCCAGTTATAGCCACCATCTTCGGTGTAGGAAGCACCTTCCATTGTAGGCTCAGAAGAAGAACCGACAAAAGTGCAAGTTGTCCCGGGAACAAAAGAAAAATAGCGTGCGTACATATCTCCCGATACACTTACAGAAGTATAGGATTGTCCGCCATTAGTAGTTACATTGATTACTGGTTCTATACCCATATTCAGGTATGATCTGAAAGCAAATCCATTTAATTCGTCGGAGAAAACGCAGCTAACAGTATTACTGGCTCCAAATGGTGTCATGGTTACATTCCAGTTGTATCCTTTATCTACTGAATAATAGATCCTACCCTGATTGGTTCCCCACCAGATGTAATCGTCTATTGCATCATAATTACCGGTGATTCCATATTCTCCGGTTGTTGGTGCAGGAATATTTACTTCAGGAACTCGAGTCCAATTGCTTCCTCCATCGATAGTAGTATAGAGCTCGTAATATCCATCCACCGGATCTCCCTGAGCAAAACCATCATTGTCATTGAAGAAATGAATCACGTTAGCAAATGAAGAAGCGCCATAACCTGCATTCATATTTACCCAGTTTACACCACCATTGGTTGTTTTATAAACTCCTTGAGTTGCACCTGTGTTGAAAACAGCCCAGCAGGTCATGTCATCGATCGCAAATAATTGGGAAAGTCCATCTCCAGCATCGAATGTTCCGGGTGTCCAGGTTTGACCGGCATCGGTAGACATGGTGAACTGATCAACGATTGCACCTGTAGCATCTATGCCAGAAGCCCAAAGAGCATCCTGGTTGTTCATTCCTACGGAAATCTGCCCTACCCCCATACCCGAAGGTAATCCTGAATCTGTTTCGATCCAGTTAACAGGTCTGAGATTTGAAGGACTACCATTCCCATGATTTGGACTGATGGATGTTAGGTTTGCAGCAAAAATCATTGATGTTGAAACAAAAATCATCAACATTACAATGAAAACTTTAAAATTTCTTTTCATTTTATCCTCCTCATAATTTATAATACTTTTAAAAACGATTTTTTAATGTCAATTTTTTTTTAAAATAATCTAATTTAATTCTTTAACATCTACTACTTCAGCAAAATCATCTTTTTCATATTCTGGTAATCCGGTGTTTTCATCCTGTAGAAATAAAGCCCGCTGGCAACATGTTTTTTTGTATCGTCAGTGCCATCCCAAACTACCTGATAATATCCCGGATATTTCATTTCCTTAACAAGAGTTCTAATTTTTTGTCCCCTTAAGTTGTATACATCCAAAGTTACAAACGAAGATGTTTGTGCTACAGAAAAACTGATAATAGTTTGCGGATTGAACGGGTTGGGATAATTCGTTTCCAGGCTTGTTTCTATCGGAAGCAGATCATTATCTGCAGAAGTAATTTCAACTTCTACTATATTGGAAGGTTCGGATTCATATTCTCCATAAAGAGCGATGATATAATAACTATGCGATCCCACAGGAACATTCAAATCCACATAGAATTCTACTACGACCTCCGATAACATCACATCATCTCTGTAAACTCTAAAGCCGGTGATATTTCTAGTTTCATCTCCGGGAGGTGTATCCCATTGCAGAAGAACTATATTACCGCCATTAACCAGGTAGGTGAGATTCTGAGGTGGAGCAAGTACAATATTCACTGATGCGGAATTGGATGGATCAGATTCTCCATCGGAATAAACAGCGGTAATGTAATAATTATAATCTCCTTGTGGTAAAGCAAAATCCTGATAAGATGTAATATGAAGGTAGGATATTTCATGTATTACTTCATCATTTCTATAAACTCTGTACACAATGAAAGAACGTTCATTCCTGGAAATTATATTTTTCTGAATGGATTGTTTTATTTTATTACCAGCTTCTTCTTCTTTTGTTATTTGTTCCGAACCGGGTATTTCCCAGTTCAAAGTAACGTTGTTATAATATGTGGTAGCAGAGAGATTTTGAGGTGGATCTGCTGAGGTTAATTCATCAAGGATAAGATTAACTACAACGGTTTCCCATAAACCTACAGATATATCCTCTACAGAAGTTGTAACATAACCGGCAAGCGATGCTGCAATATCGTATACTCCCAATGGTACCGGTAAACAATAATGTCCATTAACGTCCGGATGTCTGGATATTCCACCAGCAGAAACAACCACATTTTCCACGTTTCCGTTCCCGCCATTTAAAACAACATCACCAACTATAAATCCGTGAGGTTCCACATCTACCGAATTAAGAATAACATCATCGAAGACCCAAGCTAGAGCTATGTTCTCAGTTCCCCTGAGAACAAAAGAAAATTGGAAATCAGTCGAACCAACATCACCACCGGTTATAGAAATATTTTCTGTGGTAGCGGGAATATTTCCCGAAGCTTCCCAGAGTGTTGTCCAATTCTCACCATTACTGGTTGTTTCTATTGCCACAATGTACGATCTTATATTTTCCAGAAGGGTGTGTTTAAATTCCAATTCCAATTCCATCGAACCCTGAGTATTCATGGGAGCACTGATAAGTTTTTGTTCTGAGTAAATAGGTGGAATATACACAACAGCAATTTCAGGAGGTTGTCCTCCGGCTAAATTAGCAGGATTAGAAAGCCATCCATTTCCTATCATCTGCCAGGAAAGAGGTGGGAAATAATTGAAATACTCTTCAAAGAAAACCGGAACTTGAGAAATGAATTGAGAAAATTCTCCACTAGTTGAATAGCTAACCGCAGAGGTCATATTCCAGTTAATTAATGCCTCATGCCGCAAGGGAGCATTAGCGGTGGCAGAAACACTGAAAACAGCTTGCACTTCTTCACCGGATGGCAGATTGCCCAAACTGTAAGTGCTCGAGTTTAATGCAAAATAGGGATCACTCGAAATCATCTCTGTTTCCAGGGAAAATGCTTCGGCTCCCCCATTATTTATAAAAGTTACGATCATGTCTGCACTCTCTCCGGGATCGAGAATATTATTATTTTCATCATCGATATATACAGATAGAATGTTTATAAGCGGTGCATTTATTTCCAATCCAAAGTAAAGTTCCCAGCTATTTTCATCGCAAGTTACATTAAGCTGCATCGCTGCCATATGTCCATCGGGGCAGTTCTCTGCTACATCAAAATTATAATAGCTAAGATTTATCCCGCTTTCCAATCCGATAATATCATCATAAGCTGAAAAATTACTGTTTAAGGTAATAAACTGATCGGATGTAGAGAGAGTTGCTGAGATATTATGAGCAGTATTCATGCCCAGATTGGTAAGTTCGATACCCAGATCGATGTTTTCACCATAATCTATCTGACCGTTCCCATTGGAATCAGATATGATATAATCGGTTATTATAAGATAAGGTTCTTCATATGGAATGGGAGGTAAGGTGAATAATATCGCCATTTCGTTTTCCAGAAGTTTAGCAGCAGTTGAGTAGGTATTGTTAAAAGTATATTCCAGTCCGATCGTTCCACTTTGATCTTCAATGCCTACAGTAGCATATTGCCCATGGTTTACTAGAGCACCGCCATAACTACCCTGGTCTACATTATTCACAATTTTGTATTGGAATAATATCTTGTTATCCTCGGTGGATGTTGGATAATAATCCTGATGATAAATAATAAGCTCAAATGTTTCTTCAGCACCATTATATTCATTAATTAAATGCGACCACTCAACCACAAAAAAATGCATTTCTTCATTATAATAATAACATACATTGCCATTAATGATCACAAGGTCATCCCAGAAGGGAGCAATGATGGGTGATGGTCCACCGGGTCCGGGGATGTTCCAGTTCATAAAGGAATTAAGGTCACATTCTCCCGGTGCTATCCAACCATTGGAACAAACAGTAATATTAGAGTAATCGACTCCATAGAATTTGAAATTAAAGGGAAGATCTATCAGATCGGTATCACCCATATTTCCATTATCCGTAAGAGGTATTACAGTTCCATTTCCACCATATGCTGGATCTATTTCTACCCATTGATAGAAAGGTGCGTTATAATAACCGGTATCGCCATCATCATAACAATAATAGCCATAATCATCGGGACCAAGCGGATCATTTACGGTTACCACGCCCACATCTATCACAAACTGGATTGTATCATTATAACCTGCTGCATTATAAAGATGCAGATCGAAAAGTAATTGTGTGCCGGGAAACAGCATAGCTCCGGCACTGATCTGAAAAGTATCGCCTGTATTAGTGGCCTGGCTGTCGGGTTGGATTTCAATAAAGTATCCATTCGGATCATCAAGATTCACCCAGCTATTTTCGCAGCTAATGGTACCAGACACATTGATAAGCCCCACACTGCCCGTATTTTCGAGCGTGATCAGTAATTCGGCGGTTTCACCTGGATCAAATATACCATTCCCGTTATCCAGTATTGCGTAGTCTACAAAAACCAGGTTTGCTCCTTCTACTGCTAGAAAAATATGGTCTGTCCACTGAGAATCGAAAGCATCTGTTATGGAAATATCTAATTGAATTATTGTATCATCGGGTGCATCCGGATGCACAATAAAATCAAAATCATCGGAAGAATATACTGAGGTTCCGGGAGTTATATTGCCATAATCTTCATGCGAATCAGTGATAGTGATATATGCGCTGAGAGAGCTGATATCAGCCGAAACAGAATTAACCGTCGAAGTTCCAAAATTTTCAAGGGAAACACTTAATTCAATGTTTTCACCGGGATTAATAATGCCATTTCCATTTCCTGTGGAACTACCATTATTATCATCATCTATCTGGTACTCGACAACATTTACCAGTGCTTGACCTGCAATAATATCAAAACTATTTATATGAGGAATAAAATCATGTTTTGTTACGGTAACTGTAACTTCACCGGTTTCACCCGGTTCAAGAGGAAATATGAT
>CBFDCX010000131.1:0-5537 GCA_965603415.1 uncultured bacterium | reverse complement strand
GTTACGAAAGAGGACTTTCGTAACGAGGGTGAAGGTTCCGTAACGAGTTTAAGAGGTTAAAATGAATAACTTCCATCAAAAAAAATCTCTGGGACAGCATTTCCTGAAAGACAAGAACATCATCCGCAAGATCGTTGATATTGCAGATATTCAGGAAAATGAACAGGTATGGGAAATAGGTTCGGGAAAAGGAATTCTCACGGAAGAACTTCTTAACCGGAATTGCAAATTAACCTGTTTTGAGATCGATGAGAATCTGTATCCGCTTCTTGAAAACAGGTTCTCAGATAAGATCCATCTCATCAAAAAGGATATTCTAAAAGTAAACTGGGAAGAGATGTTCCACCGTGAGCAGGTCAAGATCGTTGCCAACCTGCCCTACCAGATAACTTCACCATTTTTATTCAGAGTAGCAAAATATGCACAGCATTTTTCAACAGTTGTAGTGATGATCCAGAAAGAAGTTGCCCAAAGAATAAATGCAAAAGTTGGAACAAAAGATTACGGAATTCTCACTTTAAAAATGCAGTACTATTTCACACCTAAATATGAATTTACAGTAAAATCCCATTTGTTCACCCCACCACCAAAAGTAGATTCTGCAGTTATCAGCTTAACACCAAGGTTGGATAAACCTGAAATTGAAAATGAGAAGTTTTTCTGGCATATCGTGGAAACAGTCTTTCGTAACCGCCGTAAAATGATGCGCCGTAACCTGCGTGAGATCATTCCCAAAGAAAAGATAGAAAAACTAAATGAATATTGCCCTATTGATCTGAGCCGCAGAGGTGAAACACTTACGGAACTGGAATTTATTGAACTTTTTAAAGCTATGAAAGGCTTGTAATTATTGCGTTACGAAAGAGGACTTTCGTAACGAGCATTAAACGGGACCTGTTATCCAACAGGTAAAAAGTTTCGTAACAAGCGTCATTTTCAATATCTATATCCCTTTCATAATCGGCATATCCCAGGGTTTGGAAAGGTAATAATTTAAAACTAATTTTTTTTTACCTTCAATCTCGTCCGGTATGATCTCAGCATATTTTTTTAGAACCAGGTAATTTTCGAATTTCAAGTTTTTTTCTATAGCAGCATTATTTATTACTTTCAAACCTTCTCTTATAATATTTTCATCTGTGAATTCCATCAGGTTTGTATTGCAAACAAGTTCTGTAATTTTGAGTTCTGAAGCAGATTCCAGCATATCCAGCATTGAGATTATTTCTTCTTCATTGGAAGTAAAGGGGCGTTTTGTATTCACTACCAGACGCATCTCGTAACTACGTTTTTTAATATTTTGTACATATCTCGCCAGGATTCTGCACCCGGCAGGATCACCACCAACATCCAATATCACTGTGCTTTCGTAATTTTGAACAGCTCCCATTACTCTTGGTGAGAGCATCGGAATATCTGCATATTTATTTTCTCCTTCAGGAGCAATAACTTCGATTCCTTCCTGTGCAAATTTTTCTTGTACATCACGGCTGCGGAAATAGGGATTAACCACATCCAGGTCTACCAAAGTAACTTTTTCACCTTTCAGGCTGAACTCTTTGGCAAGGTTGATGGAATATTCGCTCTTACCGCTTCCATAAGCGCCAATTACAACAATTAATTTATTTTCCAAATTTTTTCTCCACTATTCAATCTTATGATAAATTAACAAATAAATTTATATCCCAAACATATTTTTATTGGATTATTGTCAAAATTCTTTTTGACAGGCAAACTTGATTCTGCATTTAGTACACAAAAATTTTGTGGAGTTATTGTTGAGAAAATTATTCTGGATATTATGTATCATATTAATTGCAGGAACTGTTTCTGCAGAGGATTATCTTGATCTGAATTTTTTCATTGAACCTAAATTTGAACATATTGAAATGAACATGGTTAATTTCCTGGTAAAGAACATCCGAAACGATTCTATCAGGCAAGTAAATATCTTTGCAGGAAGAATACTTGCTCTACCGCAATCGGACAGTCTTACAGTAACTTTCCTGAATATGGTGCAGCCTTTTTTGACAAGCCCGGTAGATTACTTATTTTATGAAAAGAATGTAGATTTCAAACTGCTTATATCGAATATAGAAAGTGATTCTATTCCCATAATTAAAAATGCAGTGATCGAGACAGATTCTTTTAAAGTCGGTATTTTTTCTATCTACACTCCGGATTTTGTGGTTAAAAACAATATTGCGGATCATGCCATATTTGATTTTGGTGTGTTCGATATTGCCAGGCAGCAGTCGAATTTACTTACAAAACACACAGACTACGTGATCATGCTTTCCAACTTGAGCAAATACATAGATAGCGATATTGTAAAAGAATTACCGGTAGATGCTGTAGTAAGCTTTGATTATCAGAAAAAAAATAATGAGCTGTTATCAAATCATTTAACAATGTTTTACAGTGTGCTTACGAATCAGGGTGATTTTGGTAAACTCCGATTAACTTATAAGAATGGGAAAATAAGAGAAAATTGGCAGGAGATCGAATTTGATGTTGGAAACGATTAAGCAGTTCGTCCGAACTTTGATCTCACAAGGACTTTCCAAACACACCATAAAAGCATACGAAACCGACCTTCTGCAACTCAATGAATTTTTACAAAAGTATTTCGAAAATGAAAAAATAGAGATTAATGAAATTACACGATTGTATCTGCGCGATTATTTGCGAGATTTGAGTATTAAAGGAAGAAACAATCGCACTCTTGCCAGGAAGGCAACTACTATAAAGAATTATTTCCATTTCTGTGAACAACAAAACCTTATTAATAAAAATCCGGCTGTGAACCTGCAGATTCCCAGGTTTGAAAAGAATCTTCCCAAATTTTTTACAGAAAAGGAAATGGAAGATCTTCTTAATATCCCCGATCTTTCAAGCAAATTCGGTGTGCGTAATAAAGCCATATTAGAAATGATCTATTCTTGCGGAATGCGTATAAGTGAGGTAGCCGGTTGCAGATTGAATCAATTCGATCTTTCAAATAAAATTATTCGTATTCTGGGAAAAGGTAATAAAGAAAGACTGGTTCCAATAGGCAAAATGGCTATAAGTGCTGTGAAAAATTATCTGAAGATCCGTGATCAATTTATTTCACGTGATAGTGATGAAACACTTTTTCTTTCTAAAAGTGGGAAACCTCTGGATGCAGATGAGATCAGGGAAATTTTGGAACGCTATATTATGTTGATTGCCAAAACAAAAGGATATTCACCGCACTCTATACGGCATTCCTTTGCTACCCATCTAATATCACACGGAGCAGATTTGCGTGCAGTTCAGGAAATGTTGGGTCATAGCAATTTATCTACTACAGAAATTTATACACATCTTTCTTTGAAAGACTTGAAAAAAGTATACGATCAGGCACATCCCAGGAGTAAAAAAGAAGATTAACAACGTCTCCTGTCATTCCCAATTTACCTGCCAAACCGAAGTTGTACGAAGGTTGGATTGGGAATCTGGTTTACTAACATTATGGATTCCCGTTTTCACGAGAATGACAGTAATATTTATTTTATTATAGCTGATTCGATCACCACATCTTCCACCGGCCAGTCCTTCATACCCAATTGCGGATGAAAATGAGTAGGAACAGCTTTGATGTTGTTCACAACATCCATTCCTTTAGTAACTTTGCCAAAAACGCAGTATCCCCAGTTCCTGCCTTTATCTTTATGGTCGAGGAAAAGGTTATCGTTAACATTAATAAAAAACTGGGAAGTAGCAGAATGTGGGAAATTTGTTCTGGCCATGGCAATAGTACCGGTAAGATTAGAAAGACCATTATCCGCTTCATTCTGGATCTGGTCGTAAGTCGGTTCTTTCTGCATTGGAGTTTTATCGAAACCACCACCCTGGATCATAAATCCATTAATAACCCGATGAAAAACCAAACCGTTAAAAAAACCATCTTTTACGTATTTAACAAAATTTTCCACCGTGATCGGGGCTTTGTCCGAATAAAGCTCCAACTCAATGTCTCCCAAACTGGTCTTCATTACAACTATTACTTCTTCCTGCTTTTCTTCTGCTGCTATTTTGCCCACACTACACACTCCTATAATTAGTATCAACAGTATAATTCCCCAATCTTTTTTCAACGTTGATTCTCCCTTTTATTTCTTTCTATATTCACAAAGCTTTATCTTTCCATCTATCATTTCAATATAGCTACTGTTTCCCATCCAGTCACCCGCATTAGCGTAAATCCCATTATCAAGGGTTTTGACTTTTGGCAGATGGGAATGTCCCAAGATCACGATATCGCATTCCTCCAGCTTCTTTTTAGCAAAAGCAATAAGTCCTGTTTCTTTTTTCTTTAACCGATCGGATGGAGCTTGATATTTTCGGCTGGTTCGGCTGAGGGATTTACCAATTCCCAACGCCAGATCGGGATGCAGGATCCCATAGAAATTCATTATAAATTTGTTACGTATCATGGAGCGGAATATTTTGTACCGCAGATCGTTCGAGGTAAAAAGATCACCATGCGAAACATAAACCTTTTGTCCGTCGATCTCTTCTGAAAAATCATACCGAAAGATCTCGATATTCAAAAAACCGGTAAGAAAATCTCTGAACCAGAAATCGTGATTTCCTGCAATGAAAACGATGCGGCAGCCACTTTCCCGCAGATCGGCAAGTTTCTTAAGGATCGGAAAATAGCCTTTAATTATTACGTTCTTCCACACGAACCAGAGATCAAAAATATCACCATTCAATATTAAAAGATCAATTTTACCGACAAGACTATCCAGGAAAGAAATAATCCTTTCCCGACGTTCTTTATCTTCCTGGTTTTCCGTAAATTTCAAATGAAAATCAGATGCTATGATAACTCTCATAATTTTACCTATTGTGCGATTATATAATAAAACAGGTTCGCCCCGAATTTGAAAGCCTGCTCCCTGAGTTCTTGGGGATCGTCATGAACATTGCTCCAGCCGTCACTGATATTAGATTCATACGTGTAAAGCAGCAGCATCCTGCCATTTTCATCGAACATGACAAATGCCCGGGGGCGTTTCTCATCATGCTTATGGATCTTGGGAATACCTTTGGGAAAAGAGAAAAAGCAATGAAATATCTGATGATTTGCTGGAAGCTCAACCAATTCTTTTTCGGGAAATATTTTCTTGATCTCGCTGCGAAATGACTTATCCATTCCATAGTCATCATCGATGTACAAAAAGCCGCCGCGAACCAGATATTCTCTCAGGTTTTCAGCTTCTTTTTCGCTGAAACTCACATTTCCATGACCTGTCATAAAAATGAAAGGATATTCAAACAGCGAAGATTCGGAAGGTTTTACAACCGCTTCTGTTGTTGAAAAATCGGTATTAATAGTTTCATTCAAATATTTTGTAATATTGGGAATTATGTCCTGATCATTATACCAGTCTCCACCACCACTATAATGAAGCCGTGCGATCTGTGGTTTTTCTGCAGCCCACAGAACACCGACAATAAGAATAAAACCGATTATGTATTTCATATCATACCTATTTTAAAACTCG
>CBFDCX010000130.1:0-5552 GCA_965603415.1 uncultured bacterium | reverse complement strand
CGATAGCTCTTATACTTTTACAACAGATTATACATCAGCTGGTATGTATCTTGTAGCTCTGTATGTGACCGATAATTTCAGTGATAATTCAATTTACTTTACATGGGTTATCACAGTAAATGATGTAGATCAGGAAATTGTAGTAAACGATATTCAACCTGTACCTGGACCTGTAACCATCGATGAGATGGACACAATAAACTTCTTTATAGATGCCTATGATCCTGATGGGAATCCACTTGAGTACAGTTGGGAAGTTGCTGGGAATCTTGTTTCTACCGATAGCTCTTATACTTTTACAACAGATTATACATCAGCTGGTATGTATCTTGTAGCTCTGTATGTGACCGATAATTTCAGTGATAATTCAATTTACTTTACATGGGTTATCACAGTAAATGATGTAGATCAGCCAATCGTTGTAAATGAACTCATTCCTCCAGAGGGAGATATCACGATCGATGAGGGAGATGTGATCAACTTCTCCATCGATGCTTACGACCCGGATGGTAATGAATTGGAATATCTCTGGTCAGTTTATAGTATGGCAGTATCAGATTCAAGTTCTTTTGATTTCATTACAGATGAAAATTCAGCTGGAGAATATGAGGTAACACTCTATGTTACAGATAACTTTGGCACCAGAGATGAATTGAACTTCTTATGGAATGTTACTGTGAATAATGTTGTTGGTTCAGAGGGAGTTATAATTCCTGTAATTACGAAGCTTTGCCAGAATTACCCCAATCCATTCAACCCTGTAACTAACATCAAATTTGATATTAAAGAGAATGAAACAGGAAATCTTACTATATTCAATTTGAAAGGACAAATAATAGAGTCTCAAAGGTTCAATTCTGGTAAACATAATTATCTATGGAATGCAGAAAATTGTAGCTCTGGGGTTTATTTATATAAATTACAGACGGAGAGTTTTATTGAGATAAGGAAGATGTTATTATTGAAATAAAAAATTACCCCGCTCATTTGAGCGGGGTTAAAAAATTTTGGTGCAGAAGGCGGGACTTGAACCCGCACACCCAAAAAAGGGCACAAGATCCTTAGTCTTGCGTGTCTGCCAATTCCACCACTTCTGCGTTTATTCTGTAACCGGTTCGCCTAAGGGCTCTTCGGTACCTGGTAAAGCCGGGAGTTCTCTTTCTTGAATATCTTCTTTAGCAGCTTCTTTTTTCATCTGCTCTACTGCTTTGCTGGTAGTGCTGGTTTTTGTATCTCTAAGCTGAAATGCCAGCAGGATGCAATTTACTACAAAGAGCACTGCTAATATCTGGGTTGTCTGCTTTAAGAACTTAGAAGCTCCCTGACCACCCAGAATGTTGGAAGCAGTTCCACCAACGAATCCGTCCAGCGCTCCACCTTTACTCGATTGGGCAAGAATAACCAGGATCAAGCCAATCGAAATAATCACATGTATGATCATTAAAAATGTATACATTTTATCTCCTAATCTTTAATGCAGAAACACATTTATTTTGCTGCATTTTGGTGTCAATCAAAATGATAGCTATTCCAGCCCGAGTTCTTTGCGCAGGAAAGCTACCTTTTTGGAAACGATCTTGCTTGCTTTTTTAGCACCTTCAGTTAATACTTCGTCGATATAAGTTTTGTTATTTATCAGGTCTTCATATTTACTTCGGATGGGAGCAATAGTTTCATTCATTATTTCAAAAAGTTCCTGTTTTGCATTTCCCCAACCCATACCGCCTGCCTGGTATTTTTTTCTCATTTCAGCCTGCTGCTGCTTATCTGCAAAGAGTTTGTAAAGTGCAAAGATGTTGCATTTATCCGGATCTTTGGGTTCGGCTACAGTCTGTGAATTCGTAACTATCTTCATAAGCAGTTTCCTCAGCTTTTTAGGTTCCAGGAATAAAGGAATTGTGTTATTGTAGCTTTTACTCATTTTTCTGCCATCCAAACCAAATACAAAGCCTGTTGATTCTCTTATTAGTACAGCAGGTATTTTCAGCAGTTCCTTTCCATAATTATGATTAATAGTTTGAGCAATATCCACAGCCATTTCCAGGTGCTGTGCCTGGTCTTTTCCCACCGGAACAACATCACTGTCAAATTGCAGGATATCTGCTGCCATCAAAGCCGGGTAAGTAAATAATCCCATATTCACACCATCATCAGGATCTTTGCCGGCTTCTGTGTTTTCGGCAACTTTTGCTTTGTAGGCATGTGCCCGGTTCATCAATCCTTTGGAAGTGAATGCCATCAGAAGGATAGTTAATTCAAATGTTCCGCATACAGCAGATTGTTTATATAAAATAGATTTTTCAGGATTCAAACCCATAGCCAGCCATGTAGCTGCAACTTCGTATGTAAGTTCTTTAATAACTTTGGGATCTTTTATGGAATTTAAACCATGATAATCTGCAATGAAGTATCGTGTATCATAATCTTTTGCGAGTTCCAATGCCGGTTTATACATACCAAAATAATTTCCTAGGTGCGGTAAACCGGTTGGTTTTATTCCTGTCAGTGCTATTTTTTTATTCATCAATCCTCCTCAAATATATCGAATTATTCGAGATAAACTTTTTTACAAAATTAGATTGCTTCATAAGAAATCCGAGTAAGATTCCTCGCAAAGATAAACTAATTTAACCTTGAAAAAGTTTACCCTGGAATGTCTTCTGTTTCCAAACTGGGGCTTTGAAACAATTAAAAATAAGTAAAACAATTCTTATCCGTGATTATCCGTTTCATTTGTGTCATATGTGTTCTATTCTCCCCACCAGGTCATATTCCCATGAATTATTTATTTCTACTATAACGATTTCTCCGATCTCTGCTTTACCCTTTTCAATGAATACTATTCCGTCAATTTCGGGTGCATCGAAATAACTACGACCCTCGAAAGGAAATTCTCCTTCCTCTCCAATTTGGTCAATAATAACTTCAATCTTTTTACCAATCAGACCAGCCAGGAAATCTTCGGAAATGGTTTGCTGAAGCATCATGATCTCTTCTTTTCTTTCCTCAGCAATTTTTTCAGGGATCTGTTCAGCCAAGTCGAATGCTGGTGTATCTTCTTCTCTGGAATAGGAGAAAACACCCAATCGTTCAAATTTCATTTCTTGTATGAAATCTCGAAGTTCAATATATTTATCTTTAGATTCTCCGGGATAGCCCGTAATGAGAGTTGTGCGGATTATTGCTTCCGGTATTTTAGTTCGGATTTCTGTGATGATCTTTTTTATGTGTTCCTTTGTAACTTTCCGGTTCATACTTTTCAGAATTTCGTTATTTATATGCTGAATAGGTATCTCGAAATATTTGCAGATCTTTGGTAAACGTGCAATTGTTTCTATCATACCTGTAGTAATATGAGCCGGATGCATGTAAAGAATACGGATCCATTCCAGGTTTTCTATCTTATGAAGTTCTTTTAGTAATTGCGAAAGATAGGGCTCTCCATAAATATCAATTCCGTAATTTGCTGTATCCTGAGCTGTTAGGATCAGTTCTTTTACGCCACTGTCAACCAGTGATCTTGCTTCTTTTACTAATTTTTCGATCGGTACGCTTTTCAGTTCTCCACGAATGGAAGGAATAGCACAATAGCTGCAATGGTTATTACATCCGTCACTTATGCGAAGGTAAGCAAAATGGGGAAGAGTGAGAAGTTTCCGCTCTGATGTGGGTTTCGTACCTAAGATAGCAGCGAACTTAATAAAATCCTTAAGATCGACCAACTCATCAATTTCCGGGATGGTTTCCTTTATGTTCCGAAAGTATCTTTTCACCAGGCAGCCGGTAACTATCAGCTTTTTGCATTTGCCGGTTTTTTTGTGTTCAGCAGCTGCCAGGATAGCTTCGATGGATTCTTCTTTGGCGTCCAAAATGAATCCGCAGGTATTGATGATGATAACTTCCGCTTCTTCGAGTTGATCGGTAATAAAATAACCCGACTGCTCGATGATGTTTGCGAAAACCTCACTATCTACCAGGTTCTTGGAACAACCCAGACTTATTATTGCATATTTTTTCATTTTTTGCCACAGAGACACTGAGAGTACAGAGTGAAATCTTGATACAATTCAGTGTTATTCAGTGTTAAAATTCTTTTAATTCAGCAAATGAACGATCACACCGGAACGAAGTTTAGGTTCGAACCAGGTGGATTTTGGTGGCATTACTTCACCGGCATTGGCAATTGCCATAAGCTGCTCGATGGAGGTGGGATATAGAGAAAATGCAACCGCTTCACCGACATCAACTCGCCGGGAAAGTTCTTCCAATCCGCGAATACCACCCACAAAATCGATTCGCTTATCTTTACGGGGATCACCAATTCCCAGAATAGGGGAAAGCAGGTTTTCCTGCAGTATGGAAACATCCAGCGATCTCACAGGATCATTACCGGGGAAAGTTCCTTCTCCGGCTGTTAATTTATACCAGGAACCATTCAGGTACATCCCGAATTTATGCATTCCTTCAGGATGATATGCTTCGTCTTTTGAGTAAATATCAACAGTAAATTTTTCTTTTACTTTTATAAGAAATTCATCAGTGGAAAGACCGTTCAGATCTTTTACCACCCGGTTATAATCCATGATGTAAAGCTGGTCGTGCGGGAAGATAACAGAAAGGAAATAATTATATTCTTCTTCTCCTGTGTGATTCGGATTCACCTCTCTTCTGCGTTGTCCTACAATGGTACCGGAAGCAGAACGGTGATGACCGTCTGCAACATACAGAAAATCGATTTCAGCAAAAATATTCATGATCATGCGGATATCATTTTCTTGATCGATTTTCCAGAAAATATGCCTGATATCATCTTCCGTTTCAAAATCGTAAAGCGGTTTTTGTGCGATAAGTTCATCCACCAGTTCATTCATTTCCTGCCTGGCTTTGTAAGTAAGAAACACCGGACCCGAATTTGCATTAAGAGTATCTACATGCTTAATGCGGTCTGCTTCTTTATCTGCACGTGTATGTTCGTGTTTCTTGATGATATCGTTTTCATAATCTTCGATGGATGCACATGCAACGAGTCCTATCTCGTCAACATTTCCCATGATCAGGCGGTAAAGATAAAAACATGGTTTCTCATCCTGGATAAGAGTGCCGTCTGCGATCATCTTGTATAGATTTTCTCTACCTTTCTGGTAAACACTTTCATCGTACAGATCGGTGTTTTCCGGCAGGTCGACTTCAGGTTTTACAACGTGCAGGAAGCTGTGGGGTTTATCTTTTACATGCACATGTGCTTCCTGCGAATTCAATACATCATAAGGTGGGGAAGCCACATCCTTTATTTTGTTCTCAGCTGGTCGAACACCCCTGAAAGGCTTGATCTTAGCCATTGTTTTCTCCTGATCTATTTTTTACTTTTTCTACTGTTAAATGTACTTTCCTGCCGTTAATATCCCACTCGATCATTTCTTTTTGAATTTCTTCTACTGCATGGAAAGAATCAGTGAGAGTTTCATTCTTGATATAGTCGGCATACTTCAGGAAAACATTTTCGATTTCATTTTCTGCCAGGAAGAATATCTTTATTCTATCCATGATCTCAA
>CBFDCX010000129.1:0-5614 GCA_965603415.1 uncultured bacterium | reverse complement strand
TTCAGGCAAATAGTGACAGCTTAACTGTAATCAATAATATCATTGTTAATAACGGTGGTGTTGGTTTTCAATATGATCAGGTTGCTGGAAGTCCCTTCCCAATTGCAGATTATAATGATGTGTGGGGAAATACAACGAATTATGTTAACCTTACACCCGGAGCACATAGCATTTCGGAAGACCCTCTATTTGTTGGAACAGGTGATTATCATCTAACTACTGATTCTCCTTGTATCGACTCAGGTGACCCAGCTTACCCTCTCGATCCCGATGGCACAGTTGCAGACATGGGAGCTTATCCATTTTACCAGGATTTAGAGATAGTTGTAACCGATCTTTCATACGCCAATTTTACAGGAAGTGAATGGTTAACCGAAGATCAGATAATCGATGAAGGTGATTCGCTGAACTTCTATATTATTGCATCCGATCCTAATGGCAATGACCTGGAATATGAATGGCTTCTGGACGGTGAAGTTGTATCAGTTGAAAGTACCTACACCTTCCTGACTGATGAATCCTCTGCCGGAGAATATGAGGTTACGTTATTTGTTACCGATAATGCCGGAAGAAGGAATGAATTGAATTACCTCTGGAATATTACAGTTAATGATGTCGTTTCAGTAGATGAAGAAATTTTATTTACACCATATTCATTACAAAATTTCCCCAATCCTTTCAATCCCTCAACAACCATATTCTTCACCGCAGAGAGCGCAGAGAACGCAGAGATAGAGATATATAATCTCAAAGGACAAAAAATAAAACAATATTCAATTTTCAATAATCAGTCTTCAATTACCTGGAACGGCACTGATGAAAATAATCAATCTGTAAGTTCGGGAATCTATTTGTATAAACTGAATGTAAACGGAAAAACAGAAGCTATGAGGAAATGCTTATTGCTGAAATAAGATTTAGTTAGAGGAGTGAAACGAAATTGGGCTTCTGGATGAAATTTACTTCGTTCTGAACTCTGTTTATAATGGAGGGAGTTATGAGGAATTTGTCAGTAATTTTACTTGTAGTTATCTTGGGAATTCAATTAGTCTTAGCAGATAATTCAGAGAGCAACAATAAAACCAATGAGGATTTAACCTATAGAATAATCCAAGAAAATAAGATTCCAAATATAAAACGAAGCGTTGATATTAGAATTAACTGTCGGGTTTCAAAAGACAAACTCCGTGAAATCGCTCTAACGATTAAAGCTAAGGATAAATCCCGATATGAGAGAACATTCATTTGCTATTTTCTGCCTGATATGATAGTGGATAAAGGGGCATGGGCAACAACGCATTTCAATCCAGAACTTGAGGTAAAAATTTTAGGTGTAACAGAAGAAGATTTAGAAATTTTGGGTAAAACATCAACATTGAACAATGAGAGAGAAGTAATAGGTATATGGTTGGATGAAAACATTACAGCAAAGATTGCCTTATTTAGAAAAAATGGTAAATCATTTATAGAAATGACATACAAAGACGGCAGTGTTGGTACATACGAGATGATTGAAAAGAACACACGCAGGGGACTTAGATTTGATAATAAGAAAGGCTCTGCTTTTGGAGACCATTACCTTATAAACAAAAATGGAGAATTAGAGCTTCGTGATGATGAAGGTTTAATTTACATAATTAACAAATTTGATTAAATTAGTAGATTTATAATGGAGTTATTATGCCTAAAAAAGATTGTTGGGACAAATGGAAAATAGTTCTCACAATACTTACGCCTATAGCTATAATATTTTCAGGATATTTTATTAAAGTAACACTTCAAAAAAATGAAATTGCAGTAAGAAATGTTGAAATTAGTGTAAAATTTATCGAAATAGCAACAGATATTTTAAGTGATAAGCCTACAGAAGATAATATAGAATTAAGAAATTGGGCAATTCAAATTCTTAAGAAATATTCGCCTATAGAAATTACGCCTGAAGTTGAAAAACAACTAAAAGAAACTTCAATTATAAAACATTTCCTAACTGACCGAGAGGGCAATTTTATAACTGACCATGAAGGCAATCACTTAGGAGGTAGATAATTATCTTTACACTATTATTGATAAATAATTGTTTTATGAGTTCCATCTGTAAATGAAGTTAAATCTAAAATTATTCCGCCACTACAATAACACCGGTTCCGGTTTTGTTCTTCATGTTCAAATCGCACAGCATAAAGAGTGCTGAAAGCGGGTAGAATAACAAATAATAAAATGGCAGCAACAGGAAAAACAGTTTACTTATTCCCAACAGTCTCATCGAGTATTTCATCGTCAACAGCCAGGCAAGGTGTCCCCATTTACCATAAGAATATTTAAATGAAACTATTTTAAAACCTGCTCTTTCCAATTTTGATAAGATTTCTTCTTTTGAATATCCGGGACGTACATGTTCTTCAGTAAATTTAGCTGATTCATCAAAAGTGCTGGGTGAAGAAATTATCAGTTTTCCATTTTTATCCAGAACCTCGCGGAAATTCCGTAAAACTTGTTCATCATTTTCTATGTGTTCTAAAATATCTATGGCAAGTATCAGGTCGAACTTGTCTTTTGGAACATAAGTGGTTAAATCTGCTTGCTGGACTGTGAAATCTGTCCATCTGTGTTTGACTGCATATCGAGAAAAAGAGTTCATGTAATCCATTTTCAGGTCAACTGCGTGTACTTTGGCTTTTTTAAAATGCTTTAGAATAAAATATGAATATTGCCCGAAACCAGCGCCGGCATCGTAAAAACGGATTGGTTTATTTTTGGGGAAATGTTTTTTTATTTCTCTTTTTACATACCACTGGCGCAGTAACAACATATCCAGCAACAAATAAAACAATTTCCTGACTAATGGGAATTTGTCTATCAAGCCAGCAAATTTATCTTTAATTTTATCGTATTGCATAAACTAACCTATCACATTTCTGCAAACCCACAAACCGCCTTTAATGTTTATAGCTTCGTCTTCAATAATATAAACAGGAAGCAGTTTAAGGATTGTTGCTCTATTCGTACTTTTATGTATTTCTTCCATAAAACCACTTTTTTTAATGAATTCTGTGTTTTTGCACGTTGAGGTTCCGCAAAGGTAAATTCCATTGAACGGTCGGAAAAACAAAGCCATTGCCTGGGTTAATTTTCCTGCACACCTGTAAAAAATATCGAGTGCTTCACCGCAGATTTCATCTTTCAATGCTTTTGTTGCAATCTGCTTTGCAGATAATTTTTCTAATTTCATATTGGGATGAAACAATTTTATCAGTCCCTGATGTGTTAATTCCAATCCGCTTCCAGAAACGAAATCTTCCCAACTTGGCAGGTTGGAAAGTTTCAATTTATTCTTCATCCATTTTATCAATTCTTCATGTTTTTCATCTAAGGGTGAAACCGTTATATGTTGAACTTCCGAAGGAATAACTTCAAAATATTTTTCACCTGATTTTGTTTTTCCCTTTATCACACCGGTAGTTCCGAAACCTGTTCCGGGAGCCAGCAGAACGGATCTTGAATGATTTGGTTTTGCTTTAGCATTTATTGGTTGTTCATACAATTTTTTAAACTGATATCCGTTTTCTTCCAAAGCTAAAAACCCATAACCCGCAAGTTCCATATCATTCAACATCAAGGTTTTATTTTCGGGAAGTCCGCAATCATATAGGTTCTGCAGAGTTATTTTTGTACTATTCTGCCAGCGGGTAAGGTTTACTTCGCTTTTATTCAGTACGATCCCCGCAAAACCAATAGAACATTTATCGGGAAGAGTTTTTTGTTTGTTAATTGAATTCCGGATAAATTCCTGCAGCTTATGTTTTGAATCTATCTTCGCCTTAAATATTTCAGAAGTTTCTACCTGCTTTCCGTTTTGAGTAATTTCAAATTGTATGCGAGTGTTAGTTCCACCCACATCGATAGACATATTCAATTCCAATTTTTTACTCATAGATTTTAAATGTTTTAGTATTTATGTTCCGTCAATGAAAATGTTAATTATTGTAACGTCGATTTTTTTTTAAAGAAAACTTATAATTTTATTTTCCTATATTATAAACAAATTTGGAGAATTATTATGAGAAGCAAAAAAGCCCAAATATATCTCGGGAATATTTAACTATTGTGACAGATGGTGCGAACGCTGCCAGTTCACTTCACGCTGCCTGAATTATAAGATCGGAAAGGAAAACTACAGTGACCTGGAAAAGCATGATATTTCCACTGCTGAATTCTGGGAAGGATTTGCAAACTTAATGAAAGACACAATAGAAATGCTTCAAGATAAAATGAAAGACATGGGCATCGATTTCGATTCTATTGAAATTGATAATCGTGAGAAAGAAGCGGAAAATGTTTTTCATCTTACGTCAGAAATGGCATATAAATACATAAAGCTCGTTGATGATTGGTTTGACTCCACTAAATACGTTTATGAAGATTCGGAAGTCTATAAAAAACTGAATCATTCAAAAGAAGCCATTGTTAAATTTGATGATATTACTCAGATTATCAGGTGGTATCAAATGCAGATATATGTTAAACTCCGAAGAGCACTCGATGGTGAAGATAACATTTTTTCTGAAGATTTTCACAAAGATTCGGATGGTTCGGCAAAAGTGGCATTAATTGGGATAGATCGCTCAATTGGTGCGTGGACAAAAATGCTGGAATTCTTTCCAGATAGGAAAGCAAAGCTTCTGAAAATAATCTCTTTTCTTAAGCGTCTTTGCAATATAGTAGAAAATAGATTCCCGAAAGCACGTGAATTCATCCGACCAGGTTTTGATGAAATTATACACGGTCAAGAGTGAACGTGTTACGTAGCACATACACTCCTGTCTGTGCAAAATGACTACAAACTATAATACAAATTCATTTCGTAAGGATGCGGTCTATTCCGCACAGCAACCACTTCCTTCATTTTCTCGGTTATCCAGGTATCGATAAGTTCTTTATTAAAGACATCTCCAGCGAAAAGATAATCGTGGTCTTCTTTCAATGCTTCCAGAGCTTCTTTAAGGCTGGTTGGAATTGAGTGCAGTTTGGCCTGCTTCTTTTCTGACCATTTGAATACATTATCGTCAAACGGACCGTAACCGTTTTCGGGAGTTGGCATTATCTTGTTTTTTATTCCGTCCAAACCAGCCATTAAAAGAGCACTCATTGCCAGGTAGTAGTTACAGGTTCCATCACCTGTACGAAACTCGAGACGTTTCATTTCTTTGCTGGTGGCATATTTGGGAATACGTATATCTGCGCTACGATTAGCCAGTCCAAAGAATAATTTAACCGGAGCTTCAAAACCAGGTAGGAGACGTTTGAACGAGTTTGTGCTGGGATTTGTGAAAGCTGTTAGTGAGCGGCCATGTTTTAAAATCCCACCTATAAAATAAAGAGCTTCATTAGAAAGATCGGCGTAATTACCTTTTTTGAAGAAGATATTTTCACCTTTCTTCCTTAATTGAATATGAAAGTGCAGTCCGTTTCCAGCTTCATCATAAATTGGTTTCGGCATGAATGTAGCGGTAAGTTCATTTTCCAGGGCACAATTATGTATAATGTCTTTTATATACATCATCTTATCTGTGATCTCGTTAAATTCGATCAAGTCGGTTTCAATCTCCTGCTGTCC
>CBFDCX010000128.1:0-5630 GCA_965603415.1 uncultured bacterium | reverse complement strand
GAAGTATGAATAAATTTATTAGGAGGATAAAATGAGAGAAATTGTATTATCAATCCCAACATTAGATGCACAACAGAATCTGGAAATCGATGTGCGTATCAATGGTAAGAAAAAAACCTTGAAATACAGGGTTGAGATCATTCATTGGGAAGGCACAGCTCCTTCATCTGAAGAAAAAGTTACAGTTTTGAAACATGCAATCAAAGAATATGACACAGATTGGGAACTGATCCAAATCGGCGCTCCCGATAATGATAAGATCCCACTTATGTTCCGAAAAAAAAGTATTGCTAAATAAGGTAACATAATCACTGCTGGTCATAGAAGAATAAAAAGAGGTAATAATATGAAAAAAATACTGTTTATGCTCATCATTCTTCCTGTGCTGGTTTTTGCACAGGAGTACACACTGGAACAACTGATAGAAACAGGACTGGAAAAATCGTACGATATTCAAAGTGAGATTGCAAGTAACAAGAATTCAGCCAGTTACTTGCGCAGTAGTTTGTATGGTGCGTTGCCATCAGTTTCGATCTCTGCACAAAAAGATAAATACCTTGATGCCATCGATCCTGAATGGAATGCAAATGCATCACTCTCTATCAGTAAAAGCATCTTTTTGAATGAACCTACTTATTATAATATCCACACTTCCATCCTGGACAAGAAAAATGCTGATCTATCTCTGGATGAAAAAAGGAAGCAAATTGCTTATTATATCTTCTCCGGCTACTTGAGTGTACTGGAATCACAGAAAATATTGGGAATACAAGAAAAGAATCTGGAACTTCAGCATAAAATATTCAACCAGGTAAAAGTACAATATGATGCTGGTGAAAAATCACTATTAGAACTCAAACAGAGCGAGATCTCGCTTATCGATTATGAAATTGCTGTGAATGAAGCTGAGAATTCCCTTTTTAAAACACGAAAAGATCTTTTTTCTTATCTGAATATGACAGATGAAGGATATGATTTCGTGGAACCAGAATTTACGATCTCCGATGAAAAATTTTCCTTCCAATCTAACAATGCATTGCTTCAAAAAAAGAACAGCCTTACCAGCAGCAAGGTCCGCCTGGTTCAAACAATGATGGACTTTCTGCCATCCTTTACCCTGAGCTATTCTGTTTCTCATAACGATGACAATGATATTAACGCTTATGATGAATATTTGCGAACCAATAATAAACTCTCTATTACTGCCAGCTACGACATCTTTAACCTGTTGGAAAAAGGTGAAGCATATTCACGTTCAAAGCGCAATCTCAGAGTACAAAAAATTGATTTTGAAACCAGTAAACGAGATTACACTATCGAACTTACCAATCTAGAAAACGACCTAAAAACACTTAATCGGTCTTACACTCTGTACTCCGACAAACTGAAATTAGCAGAAGAAAATCTGAATATGGCGCAGGAGCAGTACAGGCTGGGCATGATCAGCCTGCTGGATATGGATAGAGCAAAGATAGATCACCAGAACGCCCAGCTTTCATATAACAATCATCACTATAATCTTTTACGTAAACAGGAAGAGATCAATTTACTGCTTTCCAGTAAAATTCTGGGGAAATGGTAACCTCGTAAAAGCAACTAGGATTCCCGATCAAGTCGGGAATGACAGCTATATTTTTCTCACTTGTCATTCCCATAACAATGGGAATCCATAAAATTCAACTAATATTGAAATCTTCATTGGTAGCAGATTCAATCATTTTGATTGAATCGTAATCTTTATAACTTACAAAGTATCTTAGAATAGGAGTAAAATGCAAAAACTGGAAAAGAAACTCAAGGAAATCGATGGTGGGAACGTTCTCGATGTTGCTACAGGAAGAGGTGAGTTCATTAACCTTATAAAAGAATTCAAAAGTTTTAAAAATATAACTGCTATTGATAATTCTAACCGAGTAGAAAAAGCGTTCAAAGAAAAGTTCCCGGATGTTGAACTCCAGATCATGGATGCTGCAAATATGTCTTATCAAGATAAAACCTTCGATACAGTCTGTCTATCAAATTCTCTTCATCACATGCCAGATCTTAAAAAAACGCTGAACGAGATGAAACGTGTATTGAAAAAAGATGGTAATTTCATAATCAATGAAATGCTTTCCAACCAGCAGGATGAAACCCGAAGATCTCATGTTCTTCTGCATCACTGGTGGGCAAAGATCGATACAATATTTGGTGAAAAACACGATCCTACCTTTTCTAAAGATGAGATAAAAACAATAATTGATTCCCTGGAACTTGCCGATTATGATTTAATAGAATATGCCTGGGACATCGAAAATCCCAAAGAGGAAAAATTTGTAAACGGACAACTGAAGGTCATCGAGATGGGTTTGGAAAGAATAAAAGATAAAGAAGAATATGCTTCATTAAAAACCGAAGGTGAAAAAATAAAAAAACATATAATCAAAAATGGATTTGCACCGGCATCTGCCGTATTTTTTGTTGGAAAGAAATAGGAAGCTTTTATGAATGATTCCCGAGAAAAGATAAAAGATGAGTTGAAGAAATCACTTGAATCGAATAAACAAGTTTACACCGTCTGGGAAGGCGGTTCTGCAGCTACAGGCTACCTCGATGAATATTCCGATCTGGATCTGGGTGTAGTGTGTGCAGATGATGAAGTGGAAAACTTGTTTGTACAATTTGAAAAATACTTTGAAGATAATTATGGAATAGAAAACAAATTCAGAACACCGGAACCAAGCTGGCATGGACATTCGCAATGCTATTATTTATTGAAGAACACTCCCTATCTTTTCTATGTGGATATTCTCATCGAGAAACTTTCTGCCGGTAACAGGTTCATGGAATCCGACCGGCATGGAAACTCTATCGTCTGGTTCGATAAGAAGAACCTGTTCGACCCTACCCCCACTCCTGAAGAAGAGGTTATAAAAAAAGGTAAACGCTTTTATAAACTTATCTCGGATTCCTACTGGATATTAGTAATGGACGTTAAGAAGCAAATCCATCGAAAGAATAAAGTTGATGCATTTGTAATCTATAACCAGCTTGTAAACCGAATAGCATATCTTGTAAACCTGAAATATAGACCACCCAAATCTGATTTTGGCTTGCGTTATACTTACCGTGATTTTCCAAAGGAAACCATAAGCTGGCTGGAAGATATGCTGGTGGTGAAAAACCTGGATGAAATGATGAAAAAAGTAGATGTCATTGATGCCAAATATAAAAAATTACTTGAAGAATTGAAAGAGAAGTGGGGATAAAATGGATAAACAAAATCAAAGTAAAAAAAATACAGTACGCAACCTGGTGATATTCACTTTTTTTGTACTTGCTTTCAGTTGGGTTGGAAGGTATTTGGATACTATTTTAGGAAGCGAACCTTCGAAAGGGATTGGAATAACACTCTGGCTTATTTCTCCGCTGGTTATATCTTTTCTTCTGCGTGGCTTTGCCGGAGATGGCTGGAAGGATCTGGGAATAAAACCTGTGATCACAGGGAATGTATTGTGGTATGCTGTAGGTATCCTGGTCTATCCTATCTGTGTTTTGCTGATCTTCTTGATAGGAAAAGTGGCAGGTACTATTTCTTTTCCTGGTTTTTCATCGGAGACAGTGACTGTATTCATTCAAACGATGGTATTTATCATCGGAATGAGTTTCATAAAAAACATTTTTGAAGAGTTTGCCTGGCGTGGGTATTTAGCACCCAAAATGTATTCGCTTGGAATTAATATTTTCATAGCTCACGCGTTGGTCGGAGTGATCTGGGGAGCATGGCATCTTCCGTATCTGGCATTTGTAACAGGTTATTTAAAGGAAAGTTCGTCATTTCTCATTCCATGTTTTCTGCTGGGAACAATTGCAGTCTCTATTGTTTACGGAGAGATCAGGCTTATTACAAACTCCGTATGGCCTGCTGTTTTGATGCACACCATCGGCGGTGCTTTTGTTGGTGCTCTTTTTATGAAGAATATCTTTGCAATAAAAACCGGAACCGAGTTTCTATTTTCCCCGGGAATCGAGGGGATATTAACCATTGTTCTTTTCACAGTAACCGGTATAGGATTACACTTGTTGAGAAAGAAAAGAATAAGGGTAGTCTCTACACAACCTTGAAAGGTTAAGGAAAATCCCTCTTAATCTCCCCTTACAAGGGGGAGCAAACCATTCATAAGGTTTCATAAATCCTTAATTCATTGAGATTGCTTCCACCTGCGCTAAAGCTTCGGCGTGACACGTCATTTGAAGCCAGCAAGAAAAAATTTGCAAAGACAGTTCATTCATATCTTCCCCATCTCCCCTCTCTTATGGCAAAGAGAGGGGCTGGGGGTGAGTTCTCTAATTTATTCTTCCATCCTTTTCTTCTTCTTAGCAACAACGCTATAAATTATGGGAATAACTATCAATGTAAGGAACGTAGCACTGATAAGTCCACCGATAACTGTGAGTGCCATGGGTGATTTCAATTCGGAACCTTCACCGCTGCTGATAGCCATTGGGAGCATCCCGCCAATTGTAGTAAGGGCAGTTATCAGAACAGGGCGAAGCCTGTCCATACCACCCTGTAGGATAGCTTCATATTTTACCATTCCACTCATTCTCAATTGATTAATATGGTCGATAAGTACGATACCGTTATTCACTACGATACCAGCCAGAATTATCCCTCCCACAAAACTAACTACGGAAAGGGTTGTTCCTGTAATGCCTAATATCAGCATAACTCCGATAACTGCCAGCGGCATGGTGAACATCACTATGAACGGTTGCCGCAGCGATTCAAATTGAGATGCCATTACACTATAAACCAGAATTATTGCCAGCAGAAGTGCCAGTCCCAGAGTTACAAATGCTTCCTGCATGTCTTCGTAAGCTCCTCCAAAATCCAAATAATAGCCTGAAGGAAGATTCTCCTCAATATCAGCAATAGCAGCTTGAATGTTTTTAACTGTACCACCCATATCATTTGTACCGGTCACGCTGGCAGAGATCAGAACTTTCCTACTTTGTTTTTCGTGGGTTATTTTGCGTGGTCCTTCAGCAGGTTCCAGATGGGCTATCTGGTTTAGAGGTACAGAAAATCCCATGGGAGAGATTACTGAAAAATGCATTATATCTTCAAAACTATTACGTTTTTCTTCTTCCAGGCGTACTGTGATATTTATTTCTTCCCCACCTTTTCGGAAGATCCCACAAAGCGTTCCCAGGGAAGACGTTTTAATGGTAGAAGCTATCTGTGCAGCTGTGAGTCCGTATTTGAAAGCTTTATCTTTATCTATTACGATATGATATTCGGGCTTCCCTTGCTTCATGCTGTTAACAACATCCGTAACATGTTCCACTTTGTTCATGCGTTTTTCTATCAAAAGGGAAAGTTCTTTCAATTTATCCAGATCTTTTCCATAAATACTAACCTCAATTGGTTTGGCTCCTCCGCCACCCATCATTTCTTCACTGGACATAAAGTTAATTTCAGCACCTTCTACATTTGGAAGTTTACTGCGAACCTGCTCTTGTATTTCCTTGTAAGTCACGTCGCGGTCAGATTGTTCATGTAACCTTACGAAAACCTGTGATTCGTTCACTTCCTGTGGATTTGTTGGATCTGCCAATGCCTGCGCATCACTCATCGGACCAACCAT
>CBFDCX010000127.1:0-5641 GCA_965603415.1 uncultured bacterium | reverse complement strand
AATGCATCAAATGTGATATTTGCAATGAAGTATGTAACTTCGATGCCATTACGGTTGAATAGGAGGAAATGATGATAGATATAATTATCGATGGAAAGAAAATCTCTGTAAAAGAAGAAACAACTATCTTGGATGCAGCAAAAGAATTGAATATCATAATTCCTGCTCTGTGTCATCGTCCCACCGTGGAAGCTTACGGTGCCTGCCGTCTTTGCGTGGTTGATGTAAATGATGGTCGAAAAACCCGCATGGTCACTTCCTGTAATTATCCCATCAGAAAATCCATCGAAGTTAATACACAGTCAGAAAGAGTTCGCAAAACGCGTGGAATGCTACTAGAAATGATGCTTTCCCGCTGGCCAAATGTGGATATGATAAGACAATTCGCAAAAGAGTATGGAGTTACTAAACCTCGTTTTATTCATCCGCTTGTGGATTATTCATCAAATGCCTGTATTCTTTGCGGTCTTTGCGTGAATGCCTGCAGCGAAATTATGTGGGAAGACATCATCGGATTTGCAGGCAGAGGTGAAAGCAGAAGAGTGGTAATGCCGTTTGAAAAACACTACGATGCCTGTGTGGGATGCAGCACCTGTGCCAACATCTGCCCCACCGGAGCTATTAAAATGGTTGATGATCCGAATCAACCGGTAGATTCCAAACGCATTATGAAATACGGTTCAAAAATAGCTGATGAAATGGCTCTTATGGATGAAGAACAATGCGATATGAGAGGTGTGGGAACAGCTCATCTGGCTCAAATAATGAACGATTATGACTTGCTTCCTACATGCAATTATAAATACGGTTCTCATAAAGATGCAAATGGACTTCATTCCGACGTATTCAAACACAAATATATTACTCAGGGACTTCCTGATGGTTGCTGGCTGGGTTGTTCGATGTCCTGTGCAAAAGCTGTGGAAGGCTACAAACTTAAAACAGGACCCTACAAAGGTGATAAAGTCCTGATCGATGGACCGGAATATGAAACAGTTGCCGGATGCGGAGCGAATATGGGAATATTCAATCCGGAATTTGTATTGGAAGCCAATTTTTACTGCGACACTTATGGAATCGATACGATCTCATTTGGAACTGGAATGGCTTTTGCCATGGAATGTTATGAGAACGGCATCCTGAACAAAGAGCGAACAGGCGGCATGGAATTTAATTTCGGTAATGAAGAAATTGGTTTGGAAGCACTTCACCAGATGGGACGCGGTGAAGGTTTCGGTGTTATTGTGGGACAGGGAATCCGTAGAATGAAACAGATTTTTGCAGAAAAATATGACCTTACTGAAGAGCAAATTCAATTCATGCAGGATATTGGCATGGAAGCAAAAGGATTGGAATATTCCGAATATGTTACAAAAGAATCTCTGGCAATGCAGGGCGGGTATGGTTTGGCTTTGAAAGGTGCTCAACACGACGAAGCCTGGCTTATATTTATGGATATGGTAAATAATCAGATCCCAACATTTGAAGACAAAGCAGAAGCGTTGCACTACTTTCCCATGTTTCGTACATGGTTCGGTTTGATGGGACTTTGCAAACTTCCCTGGAACGATGTGGAACCCGCAGATAATGCAGAAACAGATGAACCCGCAAAAGTCCCGGGACACGTGGAAGGTTATGTGAACTTCTTCTCCGCAATGACCGGTAAAGAAATTGATAAACACGATCTTATCCTGCAATCTGAAAGAGTTTATAACTTCCAAAGAGTTTTCAACTATAGATTGGGATTTGGAACACGTAAACACGATTCGATCCCCTATCGCTCGGCAGGTCCAGTAACTATCGAAGAATATGAATCACGTGCAGAACGTTATGATAAACAACTTGTAGAAAAATGGAGTTACGATATCAAAGGAAAGAGTTCCAGAGAAAAACGTGATTTCCTGCGCAAGATGCGAGAAGCAGATTATCAGAAACTCTGTGATGCTGTTTACAAACGAAGAGGTTGGAACAAAAATGGCATTCCTACAATTCAGAAGATGAAGGAGTTAAAAATGGACTTGCCGGAAGTAGTGGCAGTTCTGGAGTAAAAATAATTAGAGTAAAAGAAATGTTGAAAGATGAATTCTTTTCCAAACACGATCCGGGGACAATACCGGCGCTGCGTTCTGCAGTGATTGGAATTGCAGGTGCAGGAGGACTTGGCTCCAGTGTTGCAGTTTCACTTGCCAGAGCAGGAATAGGTAAACTCATCATTGCTGATTTCGATAAGATAGAACCTTCCAACCTGAACAGGCAGCAGTACTTCATCAACCAGATTGGAATGCCAAAAGTAATAGCACTTCTGGAAAATTTGAAACAGATAAATCCATTCTCAGATTACCAGATGCACGAGATCGAACTCGACGAGAAGAATATTTCCATCATTTTTAAAGATGTTGATATTTTAGTGGAAGCTTTTGACAAAGCAGAAATGAAAGAAATGCTCATTGAAACCTGGCTTTCCCATTTCCCACAAAAACCGATCATTACCGGGCTGGGAGTTGCAGGGTATGGTAAAAACGAATTAATTCATACAAAAAAAATAGATAGCTTGTACATCTGCGGTGACGAGCAAACAGAATTACAGGAAGGCATCTCCCCTATGGCTCCACGTGTGGGAATAGTTGCCAATATGCAGGCAAACCTGGTTCTTGAATTGCTTTTGAAGGATGTATGAAAACAATATCAGTTAATGGTAATTCCCTGAAATGGGAAAAGAATATGACTATCGAAGTAATTCTGAAAAAAATGAATTACACATTTAAAATGCTGGTCGTAAAAGTTAATGGTAAGCTGATCAAGAAAACAGAATATAGCACGATAATCATTCCTGCAGCGACTGATGTAAGAATTATTCATTTAATCAGCGGTGGTTAATGAAGAAAAAGGGAGATAATATGCGAATAATATTGTTATTTTTATTATTAGTATTTATCGGTTGTACATCAACTAAGCTTGTTAAAGATTTCGAAGAACAGGAAGTACCGGAATCTATTCAAGCACTGGATGAATTTGAACATGAAACAGAAGATACTTTAGTTGTGAGAAAAAGCGGCAGAGGAAAATTAGCTTATGCAAGGAACGTTATGAAGATTGGCGATTACGAAGCAGCCATCGAAACATATGAACAGGTCTATAATGACAGCTTATATGATCCTGTTCACCGTGCAGAAGCATTATATCGTCTGGGAATGATATTTGAAAGCTCTCTTTATGAAAACCAGAATTATGAACAAGCGATATATTACTATAAAATTATCATTAAAGAATTTCCCATCTCAGAATTCAGGTTAAACGCATACAGCCGCTCCGAAGCACTTAAAACAAAACTTAAAGAAAATGAATAATTAAAAAGAATGTAAAAAATAATTTTGGAGAAAAAATATGTTCAACGTAAATGAATATTTTGAAGGTAAAGTAAAATCAATTACTTTTGAAGATTCCACAAGTAAAGCAACAATTGGTGTAATGGCTGCCGGTAATTACGAATTCGGTACCAGCACAAAAGAGGTTATGACGGTAATCAGTGGTCAATTGAAGATCAAACTTCCAGACAGTGATGAATGGAAAACATACAGCGAATTTGAAACATTTGAAATAAAGGCAAATGTTACCTTCCTGGTAGAAGTATTAGAAGATTCTACTTATATTTGTCGTTATTATTAATTTGGAGAATTAAATAGCATGAATAAATATGCATTATTGATTAGTATGCTCATTCTGATAATGGTTGCAAATATCGTTTCTCAAACTAATGTACAAAAATTCGAGAGATTTGACGGGAAGCTGAAACAGATCGCTGATGAATGGTATTTGAATACAGGTGAAGATTTCTTCAAGCTTGGTATAGCTCCCGAAGATTTCTTAAAAGACAAAAAAATTGTATTAGAATCTAAAACTGATTTTTCCTGCACAGGAATTCTGGATGGAGAAGAAATAATTATCCATTACATTGTCATTGATAATGATGTTATTGCAATTCGAAATGAAGAAGGAACTCCTCTCTGGGATACGGAACCGGCTAAAGATATCTATGTTGTAGATGCCGATAAATGTATCGGATGCCGAATCTGCGTAAGACCCTGCCCCGCCGATGCAATCCGCATGATCAAAGGCATTGCTGTTATTGATATAAACAAGTGCACTGCCTGTGGTATCTGTATAGAAGGTAATGGCAAGAGATATAAGGGTTGTCCGGTAGATGCTATTTTCATAGAAAAATAATCCTTTTGATAAAAAACACATAAACGGTTTATCAAAATTATAATACATCTCTTCAGATAACATTTGCAGAGAAGAACATTAAAACATTACTGAATAATAAGATACGATTGGTTTATCTGTATGGAATACTGGTTGCATTAATAAATCGACAAATGGAGGTATAAAATGAAAAAAAGCATGATTCTCATTCTAATATTTCTGCTGATCGGGGTAGTTATTTTTGCCCAAGATGTAGAAGTAGAAGTAACAGCTGATGAAGTAAATCAAACAATCGAAGAAACAATGGAAGAAGTAGAACAAGCTCTTGAAGAAATTGAATCAATTGAAATCTTCGGTAGTGAACCTACGATAATAAACATTAACAGAACATCTTCCAATACTCCTAAAATGGGTGTATATCTTGCAGATCTGGACTTTGAAGATGCATACAAAATGCATTATCCGTATTGTTACGGTGTTCTAGTTAAAGGTATTGTTCCGGGTGGTCCTTCGCAAAAAGCCGGTATTATCAGTGGTGATATTATTATGGAATTCGATGGCAAGAAAGCCCGATTTGAAGGTAATCTTGTTAAAATGATCAAGAGCAAGAACTTAGGCGATGAAGTAGAAGTAAAAATATTTCGTGATGAAGAAGTTCTCGTTACCAATTTAGTTCTTTCTACCTTAACATCCGAAGGAAAAGAAGGAATTGTGATAACCAAAGACGGAAAGAAAAAGAGAAAACTTTCCGTAGGTTTTGGTGGTGGAAGCTGGATTCCCGTTTGGTATACTGCAAAAGATGAATTTGAAGATATTAATTTTGTTCTGGATGAATATGGCTTCAACGGTTTGGATAAAAAGGGTATCTTCATGAATGGCGGCGGCGGAAAAGGTAACGTTGGCAAAGGTTGGTTCCTGGGCGGTATGGGTGCCAGTTATTCTATCGACCGAAAAAAAGGATATCTAATAGGTGACAGTTTAAATGTTACACGCAGAATGTATTACAGCAATGGTTTTGGTGGAGTCACTTTAGATAAAAGATTTGCAGTTTCCAAAAAAATAATTACTTCTTTTGGCTTTATGCTCGGTTGGGGTGGTCATACACTTGAAGTATCTCAAACTGATGGCAATTATGACTGGAGTTCACTTAATAATGATATGGATGCTTCTGCTAATAATTTTATAGAGATGAAGAGAAGTTACATAATATTCCAACCAAAAGCAATGTTAATGGTAAGGATCATCGATTGGCTTGGTATCAGAGCAGAAGCAGGTTATTTCTTAAGTCATTCATTCACATCCGGTTGGGAATCTGTTTCCTGCGGAGATGATTTTGAAATAGCAAATTCTCCCGATACTTCTTATGATGGCTATACAATATCGATCGGACCCTGGTTCGGATTTTAAATATTGACATCTAATATATGATAATAGTCTC